>NZ_JANFNV010000005.1:0-15856 GCF_024436075.1 Aeromonas sp. JL9
ATGAGCGTTCACATTGGTCCGGAAATGGTGTTCACGTTGAACCGGAATCGGTGTTCATGATCGGCCGGAATATGCAGAAGCAATCGTTCCTACCACACAGGTCGTCGATATTTTGTGCGATGTCTGTGGTGCTAGTACTACTAAATCGCTCGGTACGCAGGAATTCGGCACGCTGGAAGCTTGCTGGGGTTATGGTTCGCAGCACGATGGTGAACGATATCAGGTACACCTATGTGAAGGCTGCTTTTTTGGGGCGCTGGCCAACCTGAGACAGGAGCATCGGTTGATGAATATGTTTTCGGATGATTATCAACCCGCAGACCCTGATCAATTTGGGAAAATTGAAGGCAATCGAGAGCTTATCTAACCACGATTTGAGTGGTTGTGTTGATCGGCTCATCAAGTGAGTCGATTGGTCGAGGTCATCGGCTCATCAAGTGAGTCGGTTGGTCGAGGTGATCGGCTCATCAAGTGAGCCGATTGGTCGAGGTGATCGGCTCATCAAATGAGCCGATTGGTCGGGGTGATCGGCTCACCAGATGAGCCTATTGTTGGTGCTTTATGGTCACGTATGAACTGTTAATCAACAGGGGATGCCATGCCGAATCCGGCCGACAAGATCGATAACTGCCTGCGCTCCCATAGGCGTAGTAATCACATCGGCCGGTTTTTCACCACCTAATCCCCACGCAGAGCGGGTGAGCCATCTCATCGTTTTAGCAGTATCTCCCCGGTGTAGGGATATGGCTGCGTCCACTGCTAAGGCTGCCCAGTAAACGCGATCTCCCTGAGCTGTCGATAAGCGATTGCCCCGTTTGATTTGGCGATTCAGTGTGTCTCGGCTAATGCCAATCATCTGGCAAATTGTTCGGGTATTAGACCCCAATAGCGTGCTCAGTTTGACGACGATCTCAGGAGATACACCAGACACTATGTGCTGATGGGCGGCTAGCCAGTTACGTGGTAGACCGAGCGACTCCAGAACAGATAGATTGCTGGTTGGGGGAGATTGCTCTACATGAGTCATGATTAGTCTGCGCCTCCGTCTGGGGGTTGTTGATGGCAGCCCAATGCGAATCATCACTCAGGATTTCATTGGGTCATCATCTAGTTTGGGTTATTCGAGAGCTGTTAGCTATAGCAGAAATGATTTTAAAAAGCCTTTAATAACAATTTGTTATGCTTACTTTGTGGTGGTTTCGTTATTTTTCAACGCAGGTGTGTGTCAATCGGAGTGTGCTTCCATACGATACCCATCCATCTCAGGGTTCCCAGTTTTGGACCACTTCTGCTGTAAACCGGGTTAAGAGGTGAAAACACAGCAAAATCCGATGCCGGTGGTTAGTTTTGGCCGCCCCCGATTGATCATCTTGAAGACAAGAGTGTGAGTGATCTTACTCTGTCTTGTTCCTAGCCCTTGAAGGGCTGATGGATATCACGTTGTCTGTTATAAATTCGACCAATGATGAATGGATAAGTTGGGACTATCGCGTGGATTGCTCTCAGGGTGCTTAGTTAACGATCTGATTTATCATATTTTTTGCTGAGGCTACGTGACTCTGAATGTCGAACGCAAGCCGGAAGTAGTCAATTGTGACTTGTAACAAATAGATGTTCATTAGAGACTGTCATGATTAGTCTTTGTTTCTATGGGACCATATAGAATGGGGATGGATACCCGAATACCTTTTGCCATCAAGACCGATAGTGGCCAAGTGGTTGCGATTGATGACGTTGAGCGAGGCCTTCGTTGTGAATGTCATTGCCCAAGTTGTCATGGTCGCTTGGTTGCGAAGAAGGGGCAGATTAAGGAGCATCATTTTGCTCATCATGACGCGAGCCAGCAAGAATGCCTTTATGCGTTTGAGACTAGTGTTCGGCTGATGTTGATGGAGAAGCTTGACGATATTTCAGTATTGAACACCCCGGCCAAAAGTGTTGTCTTTGAGGGAAGCTTGCATGAAGTCTCTGCCCCTCATTTCAATATAAGAGTCCAGCGTATAGCTCAGGATTCACTTCACGGCGTTCCAACGGCCATTTATCAATTGGATGAAAGGTCAGATTATCAAATAGGGCTTTATTTACCTCCGGTACATGAGAAGTTAATTTATCCTCCGGAATGGCTTGTAGCGTATTCCAACTCGCATCGTAAAACGGGAGTTTTGGGGGTGCGTTACGGTCAGTTTTATCTTCATATGTTTAATGGGGCACGTCCTAAAGAAATAGATACAGTGTCATGGATGCTGAAAATATTGAGTGAGAATCCTGATTGTCTTGTTTGGCTCTATCATCCAGGTGAGGCGCGAGAGTTAATGATACTTGCTCAAAGTGCAGAGGAGCAGAAACGCAAGCTAGCAGCGCAGATGGCTGCTGAAAATGCCAGGAGAGCTGAAGAGGTCAGATTGCATCAAAGAAGGGTAGAGCAACGCCGGATTGAGATGCATAAGCGCAGAGCTTTCACAGGACATTCAGTGCTGATAGAGGAAGATGATAGATCAGTCGAACCAAAGAAAGTCCCCCCACCCATTTATTGCAAGCATTGCAAAATGATGGCTCCAAGTACAACCTTTGATGGGTATTGTTTTCGTGAGAGTTGTATTCGTTCTCGTCAGCATTCCAACGTTCCACACCTTGATAAGGTACGATCTCATACAACACCATATGCAATGAAAAAGACATCAAACATAGTTGGTTCGCCACTATGCCCACGCTGTCGGACATCGATGCAGAAAGTCGGAAGTATATGGTGGTGTAAGAGCTGTGGAACGACTCAAGAATGACCACTTTGTGATAGATCTTGAAAACCATTGCTGATTCAGATAACGTTGTGCATGGCTGGCTAGCCGGACTTGCACACGAGTCAAAACAGCCTCTCTAAGTGTCAATTTCCATGACCTAAACCTCATGTTCGCTTTGGATGATTTAAACGTGTGCGATTACATCCAAGAAAAGTGAACTAGGAGATAGGATCATGACCATCAAACAGTTTGTCTTCGATGTACAGCAATCCCTACAAGCTGAGTACGGTTTTCCGATTAAACGCTCACAGGTTTATGAGCTTATTGCTGCAAATTTCGGTCATCAGAGTTATGCGACATTGAAGAGTAAGTCCATTCTGCTCTGTGGAGCAACATGGCATTCCAAAATTAACATTCATGCAATCGAACTTCGTGCTCAACAACTACATTTCAGTGACGTTCATCTTACGCAGCTTGCACGTAAATTGTCTGATCTCATTGAAAAAAGAAAAATCACTAATGTGTTGATCGAGCCATTATTTAACACCAAGAGCCTAGACTGGGCTCGGGATAATTGTCATAATTCCCGAGAGAATATAGTAGATGGTGAGCTTTTAAAATCACCTGAAAACTTATTGCTTCTTGAGTTGGTAAAAGGAAATGCGAATTCCCCTATATATATGGAAGCATTGCAACACCTGAAAGAGTATGCCAATTCAGGAAATCTTCATCATCACGTATATTTGTATGAATTGCTCGGAATTCATTCTGGTTTTGATTTTACTAAATCGAAAGAGGATGAGCTTTTGTATCGCCGGAAGTTAAATGGTGATGTTTTATCTGGACCCGAATTGGAAAAGGCAGAGAGCTATGAGGTTAAGTTATCTTGTTATAATTTATGGGTCCATCATGTGCATGAGGCAGCCAAAAAGGGATACACTGATGCAATATATTTGATAGGTCAGACCGGCCTTGATAAAGCAATCTATAGTGTTCAACCTGGCTTTGTAAGGTGCTCTATTTCTATAGCGCTACTGGCGGAAAAACAAGGGCTACATGATGAAGCTCACCGCTGGTGGACTCATGCTGCATTACAAGGTTATATCGAGGCAATGCATACGCTTATAAAACGTTATGATTATGCTGACATATATCGTTGTTGGGTTTGGTTAAATCTGGCAGATAAGTGCGGTGTCGATATTACTAAGGAGCATAATCTAGAGGTTTATCAGGGTGGAGAGCAGTATTTTAATTCATGGGCTAAACGTGAAGTTGTGCGTCAGGCCGGTATTAAAATTCCGACCCTAACTCCTGAGATGGCTAGAAAGGCTCGAGATGAGGCTCAGGGCTTGTACATTGAACATGGCCTTGATGGTGACATTGACTTTGAAGAGTTTGGTGGGTTTGGCTCAGATTGAGTATTCAGGTCACTTGGATAGATAAATAGTATTAGACACTCGTCTGCAATTTTTGTTAACTTCAAATCTAATGATGAAGGACTGTCCCTGAAAAGGGACGGTCCTTTTTTCTACGTCTAGACCTCTGCTTTGCAGAGATTTTTTCGTTTCTGGGGGGCTGATGAGCCAGATAGAGCTTGGTTTCCAACTTCAATGTCCTGCTTGTTCGTTGAGCAGGCGGAGGATTGCTATCGAGTTTCCAACTTAAATGTCACTTGTGGTGTCGCTAAGTTACTGAATCGATTGATCAGCTAGTTTCCAACTTAAATGGTCATGATCATTTAGGAGCTACAGTTAAGCCTTATAAACAACAGGGCCACCCAGACGGGTGGCCCTTCGTTTACATGGACTTTATCTGCATGCTGCTATCCAAATGTCCGGCTTAAGTCCTTGAGCTGGCTCGCTTTGCTCTGCAAATTGGCACTGGTTTCACTCACCTGATCGATTTTGAGACTGTTATCGTGAGAGAGCGAGGATATCTGGTTGATATTGCGACTGATCTCCTCGATGACCGCTTGTTGCTCGGTGGCCGCGGCGGTGATCTGGTTGGAAAAATCAGAGACCTTGTCTATCTCGACCACAACCTGATTCAGGTTGCCGGTGCTTGCCCGGGTGGTGGCGAGGCAGGCGTTGGTTCTGGTCACATTGAGATGCATCATCTCTTTCCATCCCCCAAGGGTTTGCTGGATATGGCCAATGCTGTTCTGGATCTGCTCTGTCGCCTTGTGGGTTCTGGTCGACAGGCTGCGAACCTCGTCCGCCACCACTGCAAAGCCACGCCCCTGATCGCCTGCCCGTGCGGCTTCGATGGAGGCATTGAGCGCCAGCAGGTTGGTTTGATCCGCAATGCCGCGAATTTCGCTCATGATGGTGCCGATCCGCTCGGACTCGCTCGCCAGCTCGACAGCTGACTGGAAGGCTTGCTCCGCCTGGGTGGCCAGCGCCGACATCTCTTCTCCCGCTTCCGAAAGCTGGGTGCTGGTGGTGATGCAGTGGCTACGGGCCTCTTCAATCTGGCTGTTGCTGTCTTGAATATTGCGGTTGATCTCCTCGGCGGCCGAAGCCATCTGGGTGACGGCGGTGGCAATCTGCTGGATCTGCGTGTCTTGCGAAGAGATATCCTGGCTGGCCAGCGAGGCGGAGCCGCGCAGGTCATTGGCCATGGCATTGAGCGACGCGGTGGTGTCATCCACCCTGCCGAGTACGGTACGGATCTTCGCTTGCCCGAGCTTGATATGGAAATCGGCAATGCTGTGGGGGGCATCCCCCGAGAAGATAAGGCGGCTGATGCTGTCGTAATCCTGCTCGAGCTGCTGCAAGAATCGCGGTGTGAGGAAGAGAGGGTGGCGATTGAACCAGATGGCTGCCAAGAGAGGAATGATGACCCAGAGCGCCTGCAGCGGTGAGAGCAGCCAGAGCGCGCTGATCACGCTGACGAGCAGCAGAGGTATGGTCATCATGGCCGGTGTGAGTTGACGCAGGCCCATGTGAATGGCAGAGCCGGTTTCACGGGCTTTAAGGGTTTTGTACATCTGGCTGGCACGCGCTTTGTGCTCTGCGGCGGGACGGCAGCGGACGGATTGGTAACCCACCATCTTTGCAGCGGTTTTTTACCATGCCTCGCCATGGTTTACCTGCCTGCAGGTGGGCCCAGAGATCGGCAAACGCTGCCTTGGGCATGTCGGGGTGGCGCACCAGATTGTGATGCTGCCCTAACATCTCTTCCAGGCGATAGCCTGCCACCTGACAAAACGCCGGATTGGCGTAGGTGATGTCCCCTTTGAGATCGGTCGTCGATACCAACTGGATATCGTCGGCAAATTCAACCTCGGTATCTGTGGTGTGAAGCGAGCTGGTTACCATGATCAGGCTCCGGTTTCGGCGTAACGGAATACTTCGTTTGAGTATGGCAGAGGATGTTCATTTATTGTGTTGTTGCACATTAACTCTTGTGCTACTGCGTGGGGACGGGATGGGTCTCACATTTTTACAGCACAGTTCGGCGAGGGGAGGCAGGCCAAGTCACATTGCCCGGAGAGCAGCAAACCCCTCATCCTTTGGCTGTCTCAAATTGATTGCCGTACGGAATAGACAAACGCCGATCATCCGATCGGCGTTTGTCTAGGGTAAGCCTGATGGTTTCACACTCGGCTGCTTTGGCATTTTGCCTGTTTAAAGATGGGCGACTTAAAACAGCAGTTGCGTCAGGTAGCCCATCAGGATCGCCATGCCGAGGATCACGGTAAGGAAGGCCGCAATCATCGGGGTTCTGAACATCGATTTGAGCAGGATCACCTCGGTCAGGCTGGCACCGGCACTGCCGATGATCAGCGCCATGACGGCGCCCATTCCCATCCCTTTACCCAGTAGTACCGACGCCAGCGGGATCACGGCTTCGGCGCGGATGTAGAGCGGGATCCCGACGATGGCGCTGAAGGGGATGGCCAGCGGGTTGTCGGCGCCAGCATGGGCGGCGATCCACTCGGCCGGAATAAAACCGTAAATAAACGAGCCGATGAGCACCCCCAGCAGCAGGAAGGGCAATACCGCTTTGAACTGCTGCCAGGCATCGATGCGAGCTTTGACCCAGGCGGTGGGGAGCTGTGGCGCACTGGCTAGGGTTGCAGTGCCATCGCCGCAGCAGGAGAGGGCGGCCTGCTCTGCCATCTCTGGTTGCGGAGCCGGGCAGCACGCTGCCCCGTTGAGGGGTTTGATTGCGCGAATGGCACTGCGTTGGTTGTCACTGCAATGTGCTTGAGTGGTGGCGCGGGTTGCCGGGCCACAGCCGCTACCGCAAGAGGGGGTGGCCTCTTTGGGGTCGATGACATGGCGCTCGAACCCCAATCTGTCGAGCAGCATGCTCGCCATGACGGAGACGCTGGCGGCGATCACGGCGTAGAGCAGGGTCACTTTCCAGCCAAAGGTGGCCCACATCAAGCCGACGATGATGGGGTTCAGCAGTGGCGAGATAAACAGGAAGGTGAGGGTGGGGCCAAAGCCAGCCTTGGCCGAGAGCAATCCTCTCAGCATGGGGATGGTGGAGCAGCTGCAAAAGGGGGTGACGGCACCGAGCAGGGCCGAGAGCAGATAGCCCTTGCCATGGCGCGCCCCCAGCATCCGCTGGATCTTCTCGTCGGGGATCTTCTGGCGGATCAGGCTGACCCCGGCGCTAATGACCAGAAACAGCACCGACAGCTCGACAGCCAGAAACAGGAACATCTGGGCTGCATCGGTCAACATGGTTAACCACTCATTCATTGTCGTATCCTCACTTGGTTTCTATATTTCCAAAATAATCGAAATGAATGACCGGTCAAGATATTTCTGGTATTATCGAAATATCAAATTCGTGGAGGGCGCAGAGATGCAACTGGAAGAGGTCGCCAAGGCATTGAAAGAGCTGGGTCATCCGACCCGGCTGTTTATCTTCAAGCATCTGGTCAAGGCGGGAGAGCAGGGGCTGCCGGTGGGTGAGCTGCAAAAGCAGCTGGCGATCCCCGCTTCCACCCTCAGCCACCATATCGCGGCGCTGGTCTCGGTGGGGCTGGTGAAGCAAAACCGGGAGAGTCGCACCCTGCTTTGCGTCTCTCAATACGCGGTGTTGGAGGAGATCATCGCCTTTTTCCGCGATGAGTGTTGCGTCAACAGCCCGGAGCACCGGCAAGATCAAAGGCAAGAGCTGCCTTCCTGAGGGCTACGGCTGCTAGTAGTGCTGCGCGTAATAAAAAAACGCCGATCATGTGATCGGCGTTTTGCATTGATGTCGCTAGATTCGGGCATTAACCCAGATTGGCTGCGACCTTGCTTTGAGCTTGTCCTTTGCGCTTGATGACAAAGCCAATGCCTAGTACCACCAGCCAGGCTGGGATCAGTTCGACCGAGATACGGAAATCCGGGGTCATATACATGATCACCAGGATGCCAGCCATGAACGCGAGGCAGAGATAGTTGCCGAAGGGGTACCAGAACGCCTTGAACTTGGGCTGGACGCCTTCTGCGACCTTGGCCTTGCGGAACTTGAGGTGCGCGAGGCTGATCATCGCCCAGTTGATCACCAGTGCGGAGACCACCAGCGCCATCAGCAGGCCGAACGCCTTGCCCGGCATCAGGTAGTTGATCAGCACGCAGAGCAGAGTGGCGATGGCCGAGACCGAGAGGGCAACCAGCGGCACGCCGCTCTTGTTGGTCTTGAGCAGGGCTTTCGGGCCGTTGCCCTGTTTGGCCAGACCGAACAGCATCCGGCTGTTGCAGTAGACGCAACTGTTGTAGACCGACAGTGCGGCCGTCAGCACCACGATGTTGAGCACGGTGGCGACCAGATTGCTGTCCAGAGCGTGGAAAATCATCACGAACGGGCTGCCGCCTTCCACCACTTTACCCCAGGGGTAGAGGGACATCAGGATAGCCAGAGCGCCGATGTAGAAGATGAGGATGCGGTAGATCACCTGATTGGTGGCCTTGGGAATGCTCTTCTCTGGGTTGTCCGCTTCCGCGGCGGTAATGCCCACCAACTCGAGACCGCCGAAGGAGAACATGATCACCGCCATCGCCATCACCAGACCGCTGATGCCGTTGGGGAAGAAGCCGCCTTGGGCCCACAGGTTGGTGACGCTCGCCTCGGGGCCGCCGGCACCGGAGAGGAGCAGATAGCCGCCAAAGCCAATCATGCCGATGATGGCAACCACCTTGATGATGGCGAACCAGAACTCCATCTCGCCAAACGCTTTGACGTTGGAGAGGTTGATGGCGTTGATCAGCACGAAGAAGAAGGCTGCCGACATCCAGGTCGGGATCTCTGGCCACCAGTACTGGACGTAGATGCCCACCGCGGTTAACTCGGCCATGCTCACCAGCACGTAGAGCACCCAGTAGTTCCAACCGGACGCAAAACCGGCAAACTCGCCCCAGTATTTGTAGGCAAAGTGGCTGAATGAACCGGCTACCGGCTCTTCCACCACCATTTCACCGAGCTGGCGCATGATCAGGAAGGCGATAAAGCCACCAATGGCATAACCCAGCAGAACTGAGGGGCCTGCCATCTTGATGGTTTGGGCAATGCCCAAAAAGAGGCCGGTGCCGATGGCGCCGCCTAAAGCAATCAACTGAATGTGGCGGTTTTTAAGGCCGCGCTTCAGCTCCTCACCGTCTTGTTTCAAATCCATGGGTCTGTCCTTACGTCTCTGTTGTCTCTTGTCGGTGTTGGGCTCATCCTGAGCAGGCCGCAGTGCGTAGCCAAAACCTGACGAAAGCTGTATTTATTTCGTTACGGAACGCCGTTTTCAATTTTTGGTGTTGGCTGGCAACCGAAGCAGAATAGTGATAATCCGCCATGAATGCACCTGTTTTCCATCTCTAATGGCCGTATTTTGTACCAATGGCAGCTTTTTCATGATCTGAAGAGGCTTCTTGGTAGTTTTTGATTGATGTTTGTGCAATCGAATTCTGTTTTGTTGACATTTTGTCTTGTTGGTGTGCTTTTGTGGTGCCAAGCAACAAATGGATGCAAATGATGCCAAACAAGCGAGAGTACAGGGAAGAGTGCAGGGAGTTGGAGCACAGGGAACGCGAAAGCGTGCTGCAACAAGGGGTTGCCCGGAGTGTGCTGGTGGCGCTCTGGTTAGGGATTGCCGCCAGTCCGCTGTTGTTGCTGGTGGCCGCGATTATGTTGCTGGGTTGGCTGTTACTCGGTGATCAGGAGTTGCTGCACTACTGGCAGTCGCTGTTGCTGGTGGGTGGGGTAACGGGGGCGCTCGTTGGCGGCTGGCTGGCGGAGCGGGTTCGCCTGCGCCACGGTTTGCTGGCCTTCTATGCCCGGTTGATGAACAACCCTGAGCTCAATCGTTAGTGAACGCTGGCTGTTTGCCGAGCGCAGCAGAACGGAATCGAATAGCGGCTAACTGGCTGCAGGTGACAAGGGCACAACGGCAAGGTCGACAAGAAGAGGGATAAGCATTTGTGGTGCTTATCCCTTTTTTATCCCTGCTTTTCACTGCCATCTATGTGAATTGCAATTCGCCACAGCTGACTTTCGCCGCGACACTGTAATTTTTATCTTTTGTTGATGCCGATAGCTGTCAAGCTGGCTTAACAGAGCTGGCGGCGCAGACCGGTCGCCTCGAGGACCTTGGCGCTGATCTCCTCCACCGAGTGGGAGCTGGTATCCAGGAAGCGGATCGCCTCCTGGCGAAACAGCCTCTCCACGCAGGCCAGCTCCTGCTCGCACTGTTCGATGGAGGAGTAGCGGCTGTTGGCGCGGCGCTGGTTTCGGATCTCGTGCAGCCGCTGTGGCGCTATGGTGAGGCCAAACAGCTTGTGACGGTTGGCCTTGAGGGGGGCGGGCAGCTCCAGCATCCCCATGTCCTGCTCGATAAAGGGGTAGTTGGCGGCACGAATGCCGAACTGCAGCGCCAGATAGAGGCTGGTGGGGGTCTTGCCGCAGCGGGAGACCCCGATCAGGATGATGTCCGCCTCATCGTACTCTTTGGTGGTGATGCCATCGTCGTTGGCCAGCGCAAAGTTGACCGCCTCGATGCGATCGTCATAGAGCTTGCGATTCTCCATACCGTGGGTGCGGTGGAGGCGGGGCTCGGCTTTGACCCCCAGCTCCTGCTCCAGCGGGCTGACGAAGGTATTGAGAAAGTCGTGGCCGCACGCCTCCGATTTCAGCACCTCTTCCCGTACCAGCGGGTCGACGATGGTGTGAAACAGAATGGGGCGTACCCCGGTCTGACGGAACTGCTCGTCGATCCGCATCCGTACCTGACGGGCTTTCTCCAGTGTCTCCACAAAGGGGATTGTGATCTGCTCGAAGGCCAGCGGAAACTGGCTCAGTACCGCGTGGCCGAACACTTCGGCGGTGATGGCGGTGCCGTCTGAAACATAAAATACGGTGTGCACGTAGGGCTCCTGTGATACCGCGGGTGGGGTCGCATGGGGTAAGGGGTGAGAAGTATCTCCCGAAACCATACCAGTTTTGTCAACCGGTCTGCTGTGCCCAAGTTGTGAAGTGGCTTGCAAACCTGAATCGTTATCTTTTTGTGTCGCCATTGTAGAATGTTCCGGTCATTCGACCATCCCCACCTCTTGCTCGGGGATTTTTTTGAAAACCAGTAGAAAACGTTTTCATTGTCGTTGGCAACAAAAGAAACAGACAATAACGCACCTGACTTACCCATAACCTCATCGATTAAATCGGGCGCACGAGGTGCTATGGCATCGGTGCCCACCAACCTGGAGACATCCAAGTGCAACAGTACGTGCTCTGGTACGAACAACTCGGAATGCAGGACGTAGAACGAGTTGGCGGCAAGAACGCATCCCTTGGCGAGATGATCAGCAACCTCTCTGGCGCCGGCGTATCCGTGCCGGGGGGCTTTGCCACCACCGCCTTTGCGTTTAACGAGTTTCTGGAGTCAAGCGGCCTCAACGGCAAGATCCACCATCTGCTCGACAATCTCGACGTGGACGATATCGCCGCCCTCAACCGGGCCGGTCAGCAGATCCGCGACTGGGTGATCGACGCCCCGTTCCAGCCCGAGCTGGAGCAGGCTATCCGGGTTGCCTATGAAAAGTTGAGTGCCGGTGTCGAGGCCTCGTTTGCGGTGCGCTCCTCCGCCACCGCCGAGGATATGCCGGACGCCTCCTTTGCCGGTCAGCAGGAGACCTTCCTCAACGTACGTGGCATCGATGCCGTCATGACGGCGGTCAAGCATGTGTTTGCTTCCCTGTTCAACGATCGCGCTATCTCCTATCGGGTGCATCAGGGCTACGACCACAAGGGTGTTGCCCTCTCGGCCGGGGTTCAGCGGATGGTGCGTTCCGATCTCGCCGCCTCCGGCGTCATGTTTACTCTGGATACCGAGTCCGGTTTCAACGACGTGGTCTTTATCACCGGCGCCCATGGTCTTGGCGAGATGGTGGTGCAGGGCGCGGTCAACCCGGATGAGTTCTATGTGCACAAGCCGACCCTCAAGGGGGGGCGCCCGGCGGTGGTGCGCAAGACCCTCGGCTCCAAGCTTATCAAGATGACCTACTCGGACGATGCCGGTCACGGCCGCCAGGTGAAGATTGTCGACACCAATGAGGCCGAGCGCAGCCGCTTCTGCATCAGCGATGAGGAGGTGATGGCGCTGGCGAAACAGGCCCTCATCATCGAGCAGCACTATGGCCGCCCGATGGACATCGAGTGGGCCAAGGATGGTCAGGATGGCCAACTCTACATCGTGCAGGCCCGCCCGGAAACCGTGCGCAGCCGTCAGGAGGCCAACACCCTCGAGCGTTTTGCCCTCAAGCAAGCGGGCAAGGTGCTGATCGAGGGACGAGCCATCGGCCACAAGATTGGCGCGGGCCCGGCGCGGGTCATCTATTCCATCAGCCAGATGGACGAAGTGCAGCCCGGCGATGTGCTGGTGACCGACATGACCGACCCGGACTGGGAGCCCATCATGAAGCGGGCCTCCGCCATCGTCACCAACCGGGGGGGGCGCACCTGTCACGCCGCCATTATCGCCCGCGAGCTGGGCATTCCGGCAGTGGTGGGCTGTGGCAACGCTACCGATCATATTCAGCCGGGCCAGCGGATCACCGTCTCCTGCGCGGAAGGGGATACCGGTTTTATCTATGACGGCGAGCTGGACTTCGACGTGGCGGTGACCGAGGTGGGCAATATGCCGCGCCTGCCCATCAAGATCATGATGAACGTCGGCAACCCGGACCGCGCTTTCGACTTTGCCCAGTTGCCCAATGCCGGGGTAGGACTGGCACGCCTTGAATTCATCATCAACCGGATGATCGGGGTGCACCCCAAGGCGCTGCTGGAGTTTGACCAGCAAACCCCAGAGCTCAAGGCCACCATCGGCAAGATGATCGCCGGTTACGACAGCCCGCGGGAGTTCTACGTGGCCAAGCTGACCGAGGGGATCGCCACTCTGGGGGCCGCGTTCTGGCCGGAGCGGGTGATCGTGCGGATGTCGGACTTCAAGTCCAACGAGTACGCCAATCTGGTGGGCGGTCGTGGCTACGAGCCCCACGAGGAGAACCCGATGATCGGTTTTCGTGGTGCGTCCCGCTACATTGCCGACAGCTTCCGCCCCTGCTTTGCCCTCGAGTGCGAGGCGATCAAGCGGGTGCGCGATGTGATGGGGTTGACCAACGTCGAGGTGATGATCCCCTTCGTGCGCACCGTGGGCGAGGCGGAGCAGGTGATCGACATCCTGGCCGAGAACGGTCTGCGCCGCGGCGAGCGGGGGCTCAAGGTGATCATGATGTGCGAGATCCCGAGCAATGCCCTCTTGGCAGACAAGTTCCTCGAGCACGTGGACGGCTTCTCCATCGGTTCCAACGACATGACCCAGCTCACCCTTGGGCTGGATCGGGACTCGGGGCTGATTGCCCATCTGTTCGACGAGCGCAACGAGGCGGTCAAGGCACTGCTGTCGATGGCGATCCAGGCCGCGCGCAAGGCGGGCAAGTACGTGGGGATCTGCGGTCAGGGCCCATCTGATCATCCGGACTTCGCCGCCTGGCTGGTGGAGCAGGGGATCGATTCGGTGTCGCTCAACCCTGATACCGTGGTCGATACCTGGCTCTATCTGGCGGAGCAGTATGACGGTAAATTAAAGTAGTGAAACGTGGCCGCTAGTTTGCACAGTCGTTAATAAGAACAGCAGTTACGGCTTTAATATCATGATGCAACAATGCCAGTCAGGTCTATCTGACTGGCATTGTTTTTAGCCATTTTCTGTACCTAGTGAAACATCTATTTGGTTGTCATAGCTTGAGTTTCAGTTGAGCGACATTGATGTCGTGATGTCGGTGGATTGCTTTTTTATAACTTCCGTTGTTTTTAAACCATATCTATTGAATGAATATCTTATATGGCCTCAATTGGAGTGTATTTAAGTTGTTGATATTTAAGTTAAAGAAGTTCCTTTCGATTTAATTCAATAGTGTCGGGTATTCACCTTCCAGTAGATACATTTTTGCAACAGTTGTTCTCTCCGATGAGCTCTATGTTCTATCCATTAAGATCTGTCACCTTGGAGCAATGGATATGCGTACCCAAATCATCGACAAGTCCGTGGTTGTCTCAGCTATAGAAGGCAATGTGGAGATTGTGCTGGCTGATGGAAGCAGCCGCCCTCTGCAAAAAGGGGAAATTCTCCAACCCGGGGCCAAATTGACCATAGCGGATGACGCCAAGCTGGCTCTTTCCCCTTATGACGATACTCCTGCATCGGATATACCGGCAGGTTCCGAGTCGGCTGAACCTGCTCAACCGCAAGTGGCTGCCAGCCAGGAAGGCGCTCCTTCAGATATTGCCGCATTGCAAGAATCGATTCTGCAGGGTGTTGACCCGACGCAAAACTTTGAGGCTTCTGCTGCTGGTGGGGCACCAGCGGCCGGTGGTGGTGGCGGTATTGGTGGGGTTGCGGGGACCAGTGGTAATGGTGGTTTCGTCACAATTGATCGAACTGGTGATGCCACGATAGCGGCTGCAGGGTTTGATACCACCTACGATACGGCCGCTGTCATCAATGAAAATCAGGCCGAAGATTTGATTCTTGAAAATCAGCTTGATGATTTGGGCGAAACCGCCGTGACCCTGGAAGACACTCAGGTCAGTGGGAATTTGCTCGACAATAGTACTAATCCAGATGGGCCTGCTGATGCCTCTATCGTTTCATATGACTGGGGTATCAATATTGGAGTCCCTGCCGGTGTTGCTGCCGCCATTACCGGAGTGGGTACGCTGATCATCAATCCGGATGGGAGCTATACCTTCACTCCTGCGCCTAACTATGATGGTGCAGCTCCCCCGGTGAACTATCAGGTAACTGATGGCCAGGATACAGTGACTTCAACACTCGTTATCTCTATTACTCCGGTAGATGAGGCGGTAGGCCTTGATGGGCTTACTCTGGAAGGGGGAGAGGTGTTGGTCAGTGATGCCAACTTGGCGGATGGTTCAACCCCCGATGCGACAGTGTTGACTCAAGGTGGCGTGTTTACCTTCAACGCCCCTGACGGCGTGCAAAGCCTTACGCTGGGCGGCGTGCTACTCGTCAGCAACGGCCAGCTCATCACCGGATTCCCTCAGGCGATCCCCAGCCAGTTGGGTAATCAGCTGATTGTGACAGGGATTAACTTCAACGTTGTCACCGGAACAGGAAGTGTTAGCTACAGCTACACCCTGAACGACAACGTAGCGCACGCCAATGCTGACGGCAACAACAGCCTGTTTGAAGACTTCGCGGTGAGCCTGGTGGACAGCGATGGGGACTCAGCGACGAACACCCTGAGCGTGCAGATAGTGGATGATGTACCGACGGCGGTGAACGACACCAATGGCACGGCGAGCGAAAACAGCGTCACCCTCACCGGCAACGTCATTACCAACGACGTGCAGGGGGCGGATGGTGCGGCGGTGAGTGCGGGCACTCTGCCCGGGATCTACGGCAGCCTGGTGCTCAATGCCAACGGCAGCTACACCTACACCCTCGACCCGACAGACCCGCAATTTGTGGCGCTGCCGGGCGGGGCGACGGGGAGTGAAGTGTTCACCTACACCCTGACCGATGCGGACGGGGATGTGAGCACGGCGACCCTGACCCTGGCCATCAGGAACGACGATGACGGGGTGACCATCACCAACCTCATTCC
>NZ_JANFNV010000005.1:15956-191141 GCF_024436075.1 Aeromonas sp. JL9
GACTTCGCGGTGAGCCTGGTGGACAGCGATGGGGACTCAGCGACGAACACCCTGAGCGTGCAGATAGTGGATGATGTGCCGGCACAGCCTGTTGACCTTAATACCCGTGTCGAGGAGTTTTCGAATCCAGGCACCAATCTTATGATCATCCTGGATACATCAGGCAGCATGGATTACGCCTCGGGAGTGGCTGGATTTGCTACCCGCATGGCGATTGCCAAAGCATCCATTTTGCAGCTCATTCGTGATTACGATGATGTAGGGGACGTAATGGTGCGTCTGGTTGGTTTTGCCAGCTCGGCAACCACTAACTTCTTGGGATCTGGCGATGTCTGGCTGACAGCCACTCAGGCTTTGAATGTCATTAATGGTGTTACCGACTATTTGGGTAATGGCGGGACTGATTATGACGATGCTCTGATCAAGGCTATGTCAGCTTACGACTCGGCAGGAAAAATCATCGGTGGTCAGAGTGTGCTGTATTTCCTCTCTGATGGGGAACCCACCGAAAGTACCAATTGGCCAGGTGTTAGCGGTACCGGAAGTACGGGCATTAACACAGCGGAACAAACCGCTTGGGAAGCTTTCCTTAACAGTAATGATATCAATGCTTATGCCCTGGGCATGGGTACCGGCGCAACCGCTGGCGCGCTGACGCCGATAGCTTACAACGGAAGCTCTGGTCAACAGCAACCTGCTATCATTGTCACGGATCTGAGTCAGCTGGCTTCGACCCTGTCCGGGACAGTACAGGTCCCAACCACAGGGAATTTGCTGACTGATGCTGGGGTTGTATTCGGTGCTGATGGTCCGGCGGACTTGCCCATCACCAGTATCTCTCATGATGCAGATGGCAACCCGGAAACCCCGGATGTGGTGTATACCACGACGTATTCCGGCTACAACGCAATAACGCATGTGCTAACTATTCCCACTCATGGTGGGGGAACTTTCTCGGTCAATTTGTTGACAGGGGCATATAGCTATAGCTTGTCGCTGGACGTGGCAAATGACTATACAGAGACCTTCCGCTACACCATCAGCGATGCGGATGGGGACGTGAAGACCGGCGTACTCAACATGATCACGACAGATTCCAGTGATGTTATCGCCTATGACAACGGTGATGAAGCGCTGGTAACCCAGATCATGATCCCGGGGGCCACGACCAGCACCACACTGGCAGACTTTGGGGATACGACCAATTCTGCGAACAGTGGTGCCGGGTACAATCCCTGGATCTATGACACTTCTGGCACTGGTCGGAGTGTGATGTACTTGAGCTCCAGTTCCATTGGCGATGCCGTGGCGAGCAATGGCAACAAGTGGATTGTCAGTACGCTAGATACTTCAACCCTGGACGGCCGTGTTAGTGGAGGCATATTACAACTCGTTGATAGAAATGATGATGGCGCAGGTGCTGCACAGCTTTTGACCCCAGAGTTCGTCACTGGGCTGGCAGATACAACCACACTTAGCTTCCAATACGATAGAGCTAACGTACATGCCAGCGATACAGTGACTTGGAATCTGTACAAATTCGATGGTTCAAGCTGGGTTCAACTCTCTGGCGTTGGCTTTAGCGGTAATCTATCCGGTGATCCGGGTTCGTTGTCGACTATCACAACGTCTACCCTGGATGCAGGGACACGCTACCGGGTTTATTTCTCGGTGAATGATGGTTCTGGTAACTCTGACTCCACTTTGCAGCTGGATAATATCAAACTCAACGTGACGGCTGCGATTGCCTTGACGGCTGCACATGGCAATCTGTTAACCGAGCCCAACCACGACATGATGAGTGGCGATCCTTGGGGAAGTGTTGATGCCATCGGAGCGGAGAGCACTGTGCTCAAGATCTGGAATGGCAGCAGCTATACCGCAGTTACCACGAGCCAAACAGTAGTTGGGCTTTATGGCTCACTCGAAGTCTACAGTGATGGTACCTACACCTATACACCGAACCCGGATCTCAACAATGTGGGCAAGGCGGATGTGTTCAACTATCAACTGGCACAAAGTGATGGAGATCAGGATACAGCTCAGCTGACCATCAATATTGCTTCCAGTGCCACGGTGGCACCGATAGTAATGGAAGGTACCAATGCCAATGATGCCCTCGTAGGCACCAGCGGAGATGACGTATTACTCGGCCATGCAGGTGCTGATGTGCTTAATGGCAATGATGGCAATGACCGTCTGGAAGGAGGGGCGGGCAATGACACTTTGATTGGTGGTCTGGGTGATGACATTTTGATCGGCGGTCTTGGTAGTGACACCTTCAAGTGGTTGGCGGGGGATGCTGATGGCAGTACCGACAGCATAACTGACTTCACTCTGGGTAAAACGGCCAGCGGTGGCGATGTGCTGGATCTGTCTGATCTGCTGGTTGGCGTACCAGCGCTGGGGGACAACGAAGACTTGGCAGCCGTGCTGATCAACTATCTGCAGTTCAACACGACCACCAAGACGTTGACTATCGATCCTGCAGGGGCTGGTGGGGAGGCGGAACTGACAATTCAGTTCCAGAATACACTCGATCTGGCTTCTCTGGGTTCTAACCAGGATATCATCAAGCAACTACTGGATGACGGTAACCTTAAGGTTGATATTTAACCCTTGAACGGGGCCAGGCTTGCCTGGCCCCTGTTTTTTCCTCAAGGGGATGGATAAGATAGCGGCAGTAGAAGAGAGGGGTAATCATGCAGTCATTCAACTGGGTCGACATTGATGGCGTCCGTTATAGCTGGGATGGGCAAGGGAACATTACCTGCGCAGGCCAGTTTGGCTATCAGGCCTCGATCGCGGGGGATCGGCTGGATGGGATGGAGATTGAGAATGAGGCCGGTGATGTAGCGGGCTCGCTCTATGTTGACTTCGCTACGGCCTCTATCACTTATGTGCCGGTCATGGATACCGAGTCTGCCCATAACATGATTCTGGTTGGCCATCTTCAGGGTCAGCAGGAGTATCCGCTGGCCAGTTTTCACTCTCCGTTGTTGCAAGATTTGCTAGGGCCATCTGATACCATCCCTTGGTCTGCGATGGAGGAGGATAGTGGTAGCACCAATATCGGACAGGCGGTGCAAGGACACGTTCTGTCGTGGGACTCGTTCCATTTCGATGATGAGGTGTTGGTCTGTGGAGCCGCTCCTGCGCTGGATATGGCAAACCAGAGCCAGGATCCCGGCAGCATGGTCACTATCAGTCTCGATCTGACCAATCAGATACTGGATCAGATCCCCCCCTTGCACGATATATGAATCCCTTAGCTGCACGGGCATAATGACCTCAATCTTTCCGATTGAGGTTTTTTTCTATGTGGCGTCCCCTTCTTACTCTTTCCGCTCTGGTTGTCAGTGCTCCGCTGCTGGCGATTGAAGTGCCGCAAGCGCCCCATCTGGTGGTGAGTGGTTATGCCGAGCAGAAGACCGAACCCGATATGCTCACCCTCAATGTGGCGGTGAGTGCATTGGATAAGCAGGGTCTCAAGGCCAAGCAGCAGGTCGATACCAAGGTCGCAGCCTTTTTCAGCCAACTGGAAGGGTTGGGGATCAAGCACAGCGATGTTGAGGCTGGCAACCTGATGGTCTCTCCGGAATATCAGTATGGCGAGAACAAGAAGCCGGTATTGCTGGGATACCGTGCCCAACGGCAATTGGCGGTCAAACTCTATCAGCTGGATAAATTGAGCCCCCTGATGGATACCGCCCTCAAAGCCGGGCTGGAGTCCGTATCCCAGATTGAGTACGGGTTGAAGTCGCCGCAGGTTATCAAGGAACAGGCCCGTCTGAATGCCGTTGAGGATGCCAAAACCAAGGCTGAATCTCTGGCCAAGGCGTTCGGGATGAAGCTTGGCAAGGTCTACAGTGTGGAGTACCGCAATGCTTCGCCCATTACCGCCTACAGCCGCAACCTGAAGGTAGTGCAGGCCATGGCGATGGCTGCTCCTGCGGCGGATATGGCGGACAACAGCTATCAACAACAGCAGATCACGGTAAGTGATAATATCGAGGCTGTTTTCTTGCTGGAGTGATGCCTGTCGTTTAAGTCCAGTCATGAACAACCCCGCCATTTGCTGCGGGGTTTTTATTGCGCATCGATGCAGATATAAAAAAGCCGACGCTCGTGTTTACTTTATCGGGCGTCGGCTTTTTGTTGCGCTGGGTTTATCAGGCGGTCACAGCATCAGCCTTGGTCGCTTCAGGAGCAGGGTTGCGGATGAGGTAATCAAACGCACCCAGTGCAGCGGTGGCGCCAGCACCCATGGAGATGATGATCTGCTTGAACGGTACCGTGGTGGCATCCCCTGCGGCGTAGACGCCGGGCAGGGAGGTCGCCCCTTTGGTATCGATCTCGATCTCGCCAAAGCGGGTCAGGGCTATCTCGCTCCCTTTCAGAAACTCGGTGTTCGGTACCAGACCGATCTGGACGAAGATACCCGCCACGCCTAAGTGTTTGATCTCACCTGTGGTGCGATCTTCGTAATCCATGCCCACCACCTTGCTGCCATCACCGATCACTTCGGTGGTGCGGGCGCTCATGATGATGTCGATGTTGCCCATGGAGCGGGCCTTCTTCTGCAGCACCTCGTCGGCACGCAGGGTGTCGGCAAACTCCACCACGGTGACGTGCTCGACGATGCCTGCCAAGTCGATGGCCGCCTCGATGCCGGAGTTGCCGCCCCCGATCACCGCAACCCGCTTGCCCTTGAAGAAGGGGCCGTCACAGTGCGGGCAGTAGGCCACGCCCTTGGTGCGGTACTCAAGCTCGCCCGGCACGTTCAGGTCGCGCCAGCGAGCACCGGTCGCCAGGATCACGGCGCGGCTCTTCAAGGTGGCGCCAGAGGCGAGATCCACGTTGACGTAGCCATCCTTGCTGATGGCGGCAGCGCGCTGCTCGGTGATCACTTCCACGCCGTACTCTTTGACGTGTTGCTCCAGGCTGGCGGCCAGCTTGGGGCCTTCGGTGTAGGGCACGGAGATGAAGTTCTCGATGCCGACGGTATCCATCACCTGGCCACCGAAACGCTCGGCGACGATGGCGGTGCGAATGCCTTTACGAGCGGCATAGATGGCGGCGGCGGCGCCAGCCGGGCCACCACCGACGACCAGCACGTCGTAGGGATCTTTCTCATTCAGCTCGGCAGCTTTGCGCTCTGCGGCGCCGGTGTCGAGTTTGGCGACAATCTCTTCCAGCGAGATCCGGCCCTGGCTGAACGGTTGGCCGTTCAGGTAAACATTCGGTACCGCCATGATTTGACGCTCGGCGACCTCTTCCTGGAACAGGGCGCCGTCGATCATGGTGTGGGTGATGCCGGGGTTCAGGGTCGCCATCAGGTTGAGGGCCTGTACTACGTCCGGGCAGTTGTGGCAGGAGAGGGAGATATAGGTCTCGAAGTGGAACTCACCCTTGAGATTGCGGATCTGCTCCTGCACCGCCGCATCGGCCTTGGAGGGGTGGCCGCCGCTTTGCAGCAGGGCGAGCACCAGAGAGGTAAATTCATGACCCATGGGGATGCCGGCAAAGTGAACGCGCGGGGCTTGGCCCTGCGGCGCGACACTCATGGAAGGCTTGCGAGCGGCAGTGCCAGAGGTCTGGGTGATCTTGGGGGACATCTCGGCGATCTCGCTGGCCAGTGCCAGCAGTTCTGCAGATTTGTCGCTGTCGTTGCCGGACACGCTGATCTCGATGGGATTGACGATGTACTGCAGATAGGTGTTCAGCTGTTGTTTGAGGTTGGTATCCAACATGGTCGAATTCCTTCTTGTAATGGCGAGTTGGCATTAAATGTGAGTCGGTCTGCTTTCAGGCCTATTTGGCAATGCCGGAAAGCAGACCGGCCCTTATGCGGGCCGGTCTTGGAAGCGGGAGGCTTAGATCTTGCCTACCAAGTCCAGGGACGGGGCCAAAGTGGCTTCGCCTTCTTTCCATTTAGCCGGGCACACTTCACCCGGGTGGGAGGCAACGTACTGGGCCGCTTTAACTTTGCGCAGCAGTTCCAGTGCGTCACGGCCGATGCCGCCAGCGTTGATCTCGACGATCTGGATGATGCCCTGCGGGTCAATTACGAAGGTACCGCGGTCAGCCAGACCAGCTTCTTCGATCATCACGCCGAAGTTGCGGGTGATGGTACCAGTCGGGTCACCAATCATCGGGTACTGGATCTTCTGAATGGTGTCAGAGGTGTCGTGCCATGCTTTGTGAGTGAAGTGGGTATCGGTAGAGACAGAGTAGATCTCGACGCCCAGTTTCTGGAATTCAGCGTAGTTGTCAGCCAGGTCGCCCAGCTCGGTCGGGCAAACGAAGGTGAAGTCAGCCGGGTAGAAGAAGACCACGGACCACTTGCCTTTCAGGTCAGCGTCAGACACCTGAACGAATTTGCCATTGTGGTAGGCGGTAGCATTGAACGGCTTGATTTCAGTGTTGATGTAGGTAGACATGTAATTGCTCCTTGGTGATGTACATATGCCGGTCTGGTGTTGAAGAGTCTTGCCAGACGAGGCGCTTAACTTTCGATGGATTCATCATAGGGGCTTCCGCTAATCGATAAAAGCCGCAATTTTGAATCGCTTAAATCTACTTATTAGATAGCCCACTATGGCTGTACCTAACATGAATATCTCTGGCCTACTGAGATAACTCCTTGTCGTGGTTCAATATCTGTGCGCTACATCGCCTTTTCAAGGCATAAGAAGGGGTGTGCAGAGCCACGATGACGCGATGAGATAAACGGTGGTGCAAACAGGTGGCGCAGGAGGTTGAGGCAGCTGCTCGCAGCGATGGGGATGTGCTGGCAAGGGGAGGGAGAAAGGCGCAGATAAAAAAATCCCGGCGCTATCGCAACGACAGGGCCGGGTCATCAAACAAGGAATGGCTATATAAACAAATGCTTTACAGCAAAGACTAACTACGGGGTGTGCAAACTTGCAGACATATGAGAGGAAGATAATGGGTGCACAATCCCTCGTCTCCCCCTCGGCAACTATTGCATGAGAGGGATGATAGTGTGACGCAGATCACAAGGCAAGTATTTGGTGTAATTTTTCAATCAAAATGAAAGTGTTTCATCATTTCAGCTTATTTAGACAACTGAAAACGCTTTTATTGTAATTTAATTACAGGATGGTCTATCAAAAGTCGGTAGGTGGTTCCTGCTCTTCCATCAATTCCAGCAGGTTGATGGCCACGGAAATAAAGTCTGACTCGGTGACAATGCCGATCAGCTTGCGTCCTTTGAGGACCGGCAGGCAGCCATATCTGTGGCGCTGTAGATAGAGCGCTGCCTCCTTGATGCCAGCGTGAGGATCTACGCTCGCCACTTGCCGTGTCATGATCTCGTCGAGTTGCACGCTGTCGGTAAATTCTGCTTCCCGCTCCGGGCTGATGAGCAGCAGTTTGGATTCCCGGGTAGCCAGGATATCGGTGAGGGTCACCAGCCCCAGCAGGTGGTGCTGCTCGTCGACGATGGGAATGTGGCGGATCCGCTCCTGCTGCATCAGATCCATCGCCTGTTTGACACTGTTTGACGGACCCAGAGTGAAGGGATGTTCGGTCATGATTTCGGATAGGGTCATCATGGTGGGCCTCCTTGTGTATCTGCTTTCACCCTAGCCCAGTGCCCATTGGCAAAACATGATCAGGGTCAATACAGAACATTAAAGAATCATTAACCGGAGGTGTGTCTCAATATTGCTCGCTACCCCTTGTCTCTCTTGGGTTTTTGGTCTTTTGGGTTGCCTTGGAACATGGGGATAATTAGACTAGCCGCCGATTCCCCCCGAGGTGAAAGATGCAAGTATCCGATTTTCATTTTGATCTGCCAGACGAACTGATTGCCCGTTATCCGATGGCTGAGCGTACTGCCAGCCGCCTGTTGCAGCTCGATGGCCAAACTGGCGCCCTGCGCCACGGTCAATTTGTGGATGTGCTGGATCAGCTCAATCCGGGTGACCTGCTGGTATTCAATAACACCCGTGTCATTCCGGCACGCATGTTTGGCCAGAAGGCCAGCGGCGGCAAGCTGGAGGTACTGGTCGAGCGCATTCTGGACGAGCACAGCGTGCTGGCCCATGTCCGGGCCTCCAAGGCGCCCAAGCCCGGCACCCGGATGATCATGGATGGTGGTGTGGAGGCAGAGATGCGTGCCCGCCACGACGCCCTGTTCGAGATCCACTTCCTCGACCCGCGTCCGGTGCTGGAGATTTTGGAGGCCATCGGCCACATGCCGCTGCCCCCCTATATCGATCGTCCCGACGAGGATGCCGACAAGGAGCGCTACCAGACCGTTTACAATCAAAAACCGGGGGCTGTCGCTGCGCCGACCGCCGGCCTGCACTTTGATGAGCCGCTGCTTGAGAAAATTCGGGCCAAAGGGGTTGAAACGGCCTTCGTCACCCTGCATGTAGGGGCGGGGACCTTCCAGCCGGTGCGGGTTGAGAAGATTGAAGATCACCACATGCACTCCGAGTATGCGGAAGTGCCGCAAGAGGTGGTAGATGCCATCGCGGCCACCCGTGCTCGTGGTGGTCGGGTGATTGCCGTTGGCACCACCTCGGTCCGTTCGCTGGAGAGCGCGGCCAAGGTCACCCTGGCGCAGGGCAAACCGCTGGCGCCCTTCTTTAGTGACACCGATATCTTCATCTTCCCTGGCTATCAGTTCCAGATTGTCGATGCCATGGTCACCAACTTCCATCTGCCGGAGTCGACCCTGATCATGCTGGTCAGCGCCTTCGCCGGTTATGACAACGTGATGGCGGCCTATCAGGCAGCCGTGGCCGGACAGTACCGTTTCTTCAGCTACGGGGACGCCATGTTCGTCACCCGTCGCCAGGTTGAAGCATAAGCTTCAGCTTATTTACCGGGCCGTGAGCGGCCCTCCTATTGTCAGACTGTTTATCTGACGCAGCCGAGGTAGCAATGAAATTTGAACTGAAAACCACCGACGGCCGTGCCCGTCGCGGTCAACTGGTCTTCGAACGTGGTGTGGTACAAACGCCGGCCTTTATGCCGGTCGGGACGTATGGCACCGTCAAGGGGATGACCCCGGAAGAAGTGCGTGAAACCGGCGCCCAGATCCTGCTGGGTAACACCTTCCACCTCTGGTTGCGTCCGGGACAGGAAGTGATGCGTGCCCACGGCGATCTGCATGACTTCATGAACTGGCAGGGCCCGATCCTGACCGACTCCGGTGGTTTCCAGGTGTTCAGCCTGGGCCATATTCGCAAGATCACCGAAGCGGGCGTCCACTTCCGTCACCCCATCAATGGCGAGAAGATCTTCCTCGACCCCGAGAAGTCCATGGAGATCCAGTACGATCTGGGCTCCGACATCGTGATGATCTTCGACGAGTGCACCCCGTACCCGGCCACTTATGAAGAAGCGCGCAAGTCCATGGAGATGTCCCTGCGCTGGGGCAAGCGTTCCCGCGACAAGTTTGATGCGCTGGGTAACAAGAACGCCCTGTTCGGCATCATTCAGGGCTCGGTGTACGAAGATCTGCGGGATGTCTCCCTCAAGGGGCTGCTGGAGATCGGTTTCGACGGTTATGCAGTCGGTGGTCTGGCCGTGGGTGAACCCAAAGAGGACATGCACCGTATCCTCGAGCACGTCTGCCCGAAAATTCCGGCTGACAAGCCGCGCTACCTGATGGGTGTCGGCAAGCCGGAAGATCTGGTGGAAGGGGTGCGCCGTGGTATCGACATGTTCGACTGCGTCATGCCGACTCGCAACGCCCGCAACGGCCACCTGTTCACCACCGATGGCGTAGTGAAAATCCGCAACGCCCAGCACCGCAACGACACCAGCACCCTGGATGCCGAATGCGATTGCTACACCTGCAAGAACTACAGCCGTAGCTACCTGCACCATCTGGACAAGTGCAACGAGATCCTCGGTGCCCGTCTGAATACGATTCATAACCTGCGTTATTACCAACGCGTGATGCAGGGTTTGCGGGACGCGATCGAGCAGGGTAAATTAGACGACTTTGTAACAGAGTTTTACCGTCGGCAAGGGAAGCCTGTGCCTCCGTTAGCTGAAAATGACGTTAAATAACAACAACATATAATTTTGTTTTTTTAAATCTACATCAATAAGAGGTTGTTAAATGAGCATTATCTCCAAGGCGTATGCAGAAGGCGCAGCACCGGGTGCACAGGGTGGTGGTATGGAAATGATCATCATGCTGGCCGTATTCGGCCTGATCTTCTACTTCATGATCTATCGTCCCCAGGCCAAGCGTGCCAAGGATCACCGCAATCTGATGAGCTCCTTGTCCAAGGGTGATGAAGTGCTCACTTCCGGTGGCCTGGTTGGCAAAATTGCCAAAGTGGCTGCAGACAGCGATTACCTGGTGATCGCCCTGAACGACCAGACTCAAGTCACCATCAAAAAGGACTTCGTCTCTGCCGTTCTGCCCAAGGGTTCTATCCAGTCCCTTTAATCTCCCAAGGAGCACAGCGTGTTGAATCGCTATCCGCTGTGGAAATACCTGATGGTGATCCTGGTGATCGCCATCGGTTTTCTATATGCAGCCCCCAATCTTTACGGCGAAGATCCGGCTTTGCAGGTTTCTGCCAGCCGTGGTGCCGAAGTCAAGCTAGATACTCTTGATCTGGTGAAAGAGACCCTTGAAGCGGCCAAGATCCCGGTCAAACATGCTGCATTCGAGCACGGTTTTATCCTGATCCGTTTCAAGAACACTGAAGACCAGCTGAAGGCGCGCGATATCGTTGCCAACAAGCTGGGCGACAACTTCATTACCGCACTCAACCTGGCACCTTCCACTCCCGCCTGGCTCGAAGCCATCGGTGCGGCGCCTCTGAAGCTGGGTCTTGATCTGCGCGGTGGTGTGCATTTCCTGATGGAAGTGGACATGGCCGAAGCACTAACCAAGCAGCAAGAGCAGATGGTGCAGGATTTCCGCTCCGAGCTGCGCACCCAGAAGATCCGTTACTCCGGCGTGCGCCGGGTCGGTGATCAGGTGCAGGTGATCTTCCGTGACGAAGCCGATCAGGAACGCGCCGTTTCTCATCTGCGTCGTCAGAACCCTGATTTGACCTTCACTACCGAGCAGAAAGGGGATGAGTTTATCCTGCTGGCTGGTCTGAGCGAAGCCAAGATCAAGGAAGTGAAGAAGTACGCCCTCGAGCAGAACATCACCATCATCCGTAACCGGGTCAACGAACTGGGCGTGGCCGAGCCGCTGGTACAACAGCAAGGCGCCGAGCGCATTGTCGTTGAACTGCCCGGTATTCAGGATACCGCTCGTGCCAAGGAGATCCTCGGTGCGACCGCGACCCTGGAGTTCCACATGGTCGATGAGGCGGCTGATATTCAGGCGGCTGCTGAAGGGCGAGTTCCCCCCAGCTCCAAGGTCTACAACGATCGCAACGGTCGTCCCGTGGTGCTGCAAAAGCGGGTGATCCTGACCGGTGACCACATCGTGGGTGCCCAGTCCGGTTTCGACGAGTACAGCCGTCCCCAGGTCAACATCAAGCTGGATGGCCAGGGTGGCAACAAGATGGCCAACTTTACCAAGGACAACGTCGGTAAAGGGATGGCGACCGTCTTCATCGAGTACAAGCCGGTCGGTCAACCGGGTCCGGATGGCAAGCGCAAGTTCCGCAAGCAGGAGGAGGTGATCAACGTCGCCACTATCCAGTCGCGTCTTGGCAGCCAGTTCCGTATCACTGGTATCGACAACGCCAACGAAGCCCACAACCTGGCGCTGCTGCTGCGTGCCGGTGCCCTGATCGCCCCGATCCAGATCGTGGAAGAGCGCACCATTGGCCCGAGCCTGGGTCAACAGAACATCGACAGCGGTATGGAAGCCATCGGCTGGGCCATGCTGGTGATCGTGCTGTTCATGGGGATCTACTACCGTGCGTTCGGCTGGGTTGCCAACCTGGCGCTCTGTATGAACCTGGTGTTGATTGTCGGCATCATGTCGATGATCCCGGGGGCCACCATGACACTGCCGGGGATCGCCGGTATCGTCCTGACGCTGGGTATGGCGGTGGATGCCAACGTGCTGATCTACGAGCGTATTCGTGAAGAGATCCGCAACGGTCGCGGTGTTCAGCAAGCCATCCATCTGGGCTTTGATCGGGCATTCTCCACCATCGCCGACTCCAACGTGACCTCGCTGATCACCTGCGTGATCCTGTTCGGAATCGGTACTGGCGCCATCAAGGGCTTTGCCCTGACGCTGGGCATTGGTCTGACCGCCTCCATGTTTACTGCCATCACAGTTTCCCGTGCCATTATCAACCTGGCTTGGGGTGGACGGCGTATCGACAAGCTGCCCATCTGAGGATAGAGAGATGTTTCAGATTCTACATTTTGAAAAACCGATCCCGTTTATGCGCTATGCCAAGCCGGGTGTGGTTTTCTCTTCCGTGCTGATGGTGGTAGCCCTGTTCTTCCTGTTTGATCGGGGTCTGAACTGGGGTCTGGACTTTACCGGTGGTACCACCATCGAGGTGGGGTTCCAGCAGTCGGTGAGCCTGGACAAGATCCACGACGCTCTGGAAGAGCAGAAGATTGAAGGGGCAACCCTGCAACACTTTGGCTCCAGCCGTGACGTGCTGTTCCGCCTGACCCCGAAAGAGGGGGTCAAGGTAGAACAACAGGGTAACGAAGTGCTGGCGGCGGCCAAGCAGCTCGACGAGGGCGCAGTGCTCAAACGCGTCGAGTTCGTCGGCCCTTCCGTGGGTGATGAGCTGGCGACAGACGGTGCGCTGGCCATGCTGGCCTCCATCCTCTGTATCCTGGCCTACGTGGCAGTGCGTTTCGAATGGCGTCTGGCGCTGGGGGGCATTCTCTCCCTGGTGCACGACGTGGTGATCACGCTGGGTGTCTTTGCCTACTTCCAGTATGAGTTCGACCTGACTGTACTGGCGGCACTGATGACCCTGGTGGGTTACTCCCTGAACGATACTATCGTGGTGTTCGACCGCTTGCGGGAGAACTTCCGCAAGGTGCGTAAAGGGGATACCGAGTACATTCTGGATCTCTCCATGACCGAGACCCTGAGTCGTACCATCATCACCTCCGGCCTTACCTTTATCGTGGTGCTGGCGCTGCTGCTCAAGGGCGGTGCACTGATCCACGGTTTTGCCGTGGCCATGGTGATCGGTGTGGCGTTCGGTACCTACTCCTCCATCTATGTGGCGAGTGCGTTTGCCATGTTCCTCGGCGTCAAGCGCGAGCACATGCTGCCCACCCAGGTAGAGAAAGAGGGGGCGGACCAACAGGAAATCCTGCCGTAACAGTGAAGAGCGCCTCATGGCGCTCTTTTCTTATCTCTGCGTGTCGTTTGCTGACGCACATGATTTAAACAACAGGAGTTTGTCATGCATCACAATCCCCGTTTTTTGGCGCTGGTTGACGGGATCCGCTCCCGCATCACCGAAACCGATGTTCACCAGATCAAGCGCTGGCAGGACGAAGGGCGCACGTTTCACCTGATCGACGTGCGGGAAGAGAGCGAGTGGGCCAAAGGCCATCTGCCCGGTGCCCGATATCTGGGTCGTGGCGTGATTGAGCGGGATATCGAGACCCAGTTCCCGGATCTCGAGACCGAGCTCTACCTCTATTGTGGTGGTGGTTTTCGCTCAATTCTGGCGGCGGACAACCTGCAACAGATGGGTTATCGCAAGGTGATCAGCGTCGACGGCGGGTTTCGCGGTTGGTGCGATGCCGGATACCCTGTCGAATCCTGATTTATTTGAGGTAGAGGGGCACAGCTACATGACAAAGAGGCAGTTGACCTTTACCATATGCGGGGTCAAGCGTAAGCGTCGGAGTGTTCATTGAACGTCAGGAAAGGGATTGGATACCTCCTCGGTATCCTGTTGTTGCTTCCCATGTGGGGTTGCAGCAGTAGCAGTCAGGTTAACACCCCCAAGGTTCCCAAGCCGCAGCCTGCTTCACTGGTGTTGGCGACCCCCCTGCAGGTCTCCTACCAGAGTGAGCTGGCGCTCGCCCGACTCGGGCAGATGCTCAGTGAAATGGAACTGACCACCGAGCAACGGGCAGAGTTGTTCTATGAGCGTGCCGTGGTGTTTGATCGGGTTGGTCTGCGTTCCCTCGCGCGGCTCGATTTCAACCGTGCCCTGCGGGAGAAACCGGATTTCGCCGAAGCCTACAACTTCATCGGCGTCTATCTGGTACAGCAGCAGAATTACGACGAAGCCTATGATGCCTTCGATTCCGCCCTCGAACTGGCGCCGGACTATGACTATGCCTATCTCAACCGTGGCATCGCCCTCTATTACGGTAACCGTCCCGAGCTGGCCGCGGCCGATATGAAGCGTTTCTACGAGGCGCAGCCGGAAGACCCCTATCGGGTGATCTGGCTCTATCTGGCCGAGCAGAAACTCGACCCGTCGGCCGCCATGAGCCGGATGCGCGAGCGTCTCAACAAGTACGATGACGATGCCTGGAACTGGGATCTGGTTCGCCTCTATACCGGCGAGATCAACGCTTCCCAGCTGATGGGCAACGTGGTGAAAGGGGTGAAGGATAACCGGGAGCTTGCCGAGCGCCTGTGTGAAACCTACTTCTATCTGGGCAAGTTCGAGTTGGGCAAAGGCAACCGCAAGGAAGCCATCAGCTACTTCAAGCTGGCCTTATCTAACAACGTCTATGACTTCATCGAGCACCGCTATGCGCTGCTGGAGCTGGAGTTGATGGCGCGCAAGCCCTTGCCGCCAGGTGCCCAGAGCGCTCGTAACAAGGGTGATCAGCCCTCCTGAACCACTGCCAGATAGTGGTAAAAAGGCCTCGCGATGAGGCCTTTTTGTTGGGCGAATGGCGGGTTTACTCCACCAGGCTCATGCCGGGGATCTGACGCCAGTAGCCGTTGCAATCGCTTCCTTGCTGCAAGGAGAGGGGAGCCTGGCCCTGCCGGTTGGCTTTGAAGCGGGCCAGCATCTCCAGCGTCTCCATCCCTTGCGGCGAAAGCCTGACCACATCTACCAGACCTTCCATACCAGCCAGCTCGTTACCCAGGTTGTAGCAGTAACCGGACTGGGTCTGGATCCCGTTGAGATTGAACACCCGTTGCCCTTCGCGGCTGTTGGCCAGTCGTCCGGTGGGGTAGTTGATGCAGGCGAGCTCGCAGTTGTCTTTCGGTTTGTCGAGGGAGCGGGCGGTGAAGCAGCGCGCCGAATAGGCGAGCGGCAGATGGCCGTAGGCAAACACCTCCACCTCAAATTGGTCGCGCAGGGTGCCCAGATCCTGATTGAGCTGGATCAGCCAGTCACGGGACAGTTCAACCGGCATGACCCAGCGTTTCATCCCCTGTTTGAGCAGCATGCGCAGCACATCGGCATTATAGGCGTTGATGGCGGGACCACAGACGAAGGGGATCCCTGCCTCCCAGGCGAGTTGCACCGTACCGAGATCGTTGGCTTCGACCATAAGATCGCCATTGTCGACCAGCCGCTTCACCTCCTTGAGCTCGGAAGGGGCGGAGATAAGGGCGAGGGTCGAGAGCACTACCTGCTTGCCGGAGTTAGCGACCTGACGGGCCAGCGCAATCCAGTCATCGACTTTGAGTTCGCGCCGCTTGCTGCAGACGGTCTCCCCCAGATAGATGATGTCGGCCTGACTGTCGGCAGCGGCATGGTAAAAGGATTCGGTATCGGCTTTGGGCCAGTAGAAGAGCAGAGGCCCGAGAGAAAATTGCATGGGTGGACTCCTTATTGCCACTGACGATGGTAGGCGCCGAGGGTAGTCTGGCTACCTTCGGAGACGCGGGCGAGCTGGGCATCCCACTCAGCTTTGACCTGATAGGCCTCGGGATTGGCCTGATAGGCATCGATGGCTGCACGCCACACCCGGGTCACCTGCTCCACATAGGCGGGGCTGCGCTGGCGCCCTTCAATCTTGACCGACTGGATCCCGGTCTTGAACAGCTCGGGCAGGAGACCCAGAGTGTTGAGACTGGTCGGCTCTTCCAGTGCGTGGTAGGTCTGGCCATCCACGTCGAAACGCCCTTTGCACAGGGTCGGATAGCCAGCATTTTCGCCCGGGCCATAGCGGTCGATCAGCACCTCGTTGAGCCGCGACTCAAGGCCGTTCGGGGTCTCTTCCCAACGGACGAACTTGGCCGGTGAGCAGGCGCCGACGGTGTTGGGACTCTCGCCAGTCATGTAGGAGGAGAGATAGCAGCGCCCCTCGGCCATAATGCAGAGGCTGCCAAAGGCGAATACCTCAAGGCCAACATCGGTCTCGCGGGCCAGCTGCTTGACTTGATGCATGGAGAGCACCCGGGGCAGCACCACCCGTGTGACATTGAATTGCTGCTGATAGAAGCGAATGGCGGCGGCATTGGTGGCGCTGGCCTGCACCGAGACATGGAGTTCCATCTCGGGGTAGTGGCGGCTGGCATATTCCAGCACTGCGAGATCGGCGATGATTAACGCATCGGCGCCGAGGGCCACCCCGCGATCAACCGCCTGTTTCCATCGAGTATCGGCCCCGGGATGGGCAAAGGTATTGATGGCAATATGCAGCTTGCGACCATGTTGATGCACATAATCCACCGCCTTCTCCAGTTTGCTGTCGGTAAAGTTGAGACCGGCAAAGTGGCGGGCATTGGTGTCATCCTTGAAACCGATATAAACGGCATCGGCCCCGTTATCCACGGCGGTTTTCAGTGCCGGCAAACTGCCTGCCGGACAGAGTAATTCCATTGGTACGCTCCGAGAGTGCATATGAAGGGCAAACGAGCCCTGATTGTATGCAGCCATGCACTCCCGCTTTTTGACCTGAGGCAGCTTTGTGTGGCTTTACCCTTCTTGAGGTAACCCTGCACAAGTTTGATTTCCAACAGGATCTTGCCACTCTCCCTGTGTTTGAATGCGCAAAAAAGGGAGTCTATCGTGTTTCAACAACTGCAACGCCGCCTGGTCGAACAGGCTCCGCGCTTCTTGCGCCACCCCCTCAAGCTGGTTCCGTTCAATCTGCAAAAGCAGCTGATGGAGAGTTTGCTGGCCCGGGTTTTCAAAGAGGCTATCGAAGATGGCGATTTCGAGTTTCTGGCAGACAAGTGGCTGAAAGTCGAAGTCTCTGATCTGGAGCTGTGCTGGTTTATCAGTGAGCAGAATGGCCAGCTGGTGGTAGCTCGCGAGTGTGACAAGGCCGATGTCTGCTTCAGCGGTACGGCCAACGACCTGATCCTCATCGCTGGTCGCAAAGAGGATCCAGACTCGCTCTTTTTCCAGCGCAAGCTGAAGATAGAAGGGGATACCGAACTGGGCCTTGAGGTGAAAAACCTGATGGACAGTCTGGATCTCGATGGCTTGCCAAGCCTGATGAAGTATCCCCTGATGGATCTGGCAACGTTTATCGAACGCGCCCGCACAGAGTCAGCGCAGGCTCCGGTGCAGACGGCGCCGGGCGGGATCCCGTCTTAAGTGGACAATCACCCCATGGGCATGGCGACGATAATGGTGCCGTGCCCAGAGGCAACGACAGGCCCACAGACAGGGCACCAAGGCGATGAGTGCCGCAGGGGCGGGCAGCTGTGACATGGCCAGCCCCGCAGCCAGCCAGATGAAGGGCTGCGCTTCATACAGCCACTCCGGCTGCAGCCAGCGTTTGCTCGGAAAGATAATCAGATCGGTGCGTCGGTAGCTGGAGCGCATCATCCAGGTCACCGCTCCGGCGATAAACAGCAAGGCGCCTGCAAACCAGAGCAGGGGCTGATCACTCAACGTAATAATGGCAATGGCTGCCAGCAGGTAGAGGCTGGGCAATCTCTCATAGATAAAGGGAGGAAGCATGGCGCGGTGTCTCCTGTGCCGTTTATCGGATATCCATGAAGTTTAGTCCCCCCCTCTCACTTCCCTCATGCTGGTTTGTTATACAAACGGGTAGTTTTGTTCTGAAATGGCTCGGCTTTTACGGTGCCAACATTGTGTTCTCTTATGTTACAATTGCGCGCCATTTTTGACTGAAGATTGACTGGGCATGTTGGATCAGATTCGTATCGTTTTGGTAAACACCTCTCATACCGGCAACATGGGGTCTGCGGCACGTGCCATGAAGACCATGGGTTTGACTCAGCTGGTATTGGTTGATCCGCAAGCCTTGCCGGATGACAATGCCTTCGCCCTGGCGGCTGGTGCCAGCGATGTGCTTGCCAATGCCCGTATCGTCCCGACTCTGGATGACGCGATCGCCGATTGTGGTCTGGTGATTGGCACCAGCGCCCGCTCTCGAACCCTGAGCTGGCCCATGCTCGATCCCCGTGAAGCCGGCGAAAAGTCGGTGGATGAGGGGATGCAGCACCCGGTCGCGCTGGTGTTTGGCCGTGAACGCACCGGTCTCACCAACGACGAATTGCAAAAGTGCCACTACCACGTGGCCATTCCGGCCAATCCTGATTACAGCTCCCTCAATCTGGCCATGGCGGTGCAGACCCTCTGTTACGAAGTGCGGATGCGCTGGCTGCAGGGGCAGGCCGCCGAGCCTGAAGAGGAGATGGCCTATCCGAGTGCCGCCCAGCTGGAAGGGTTTTATCAGCACCTGGAACAAACCCTGATGAAGACCGGTTTTATTGCCGATGATCATCCGGGTCATGTGATGAGCAAGCTGCGTCGCCTGTTCAATCGGGCTCGGCCGGAAGCGGCGGAGCTCAACATTCTGCGCGGTATTCTGACCTCGGTGCAGAAAGCGCGCGTACCGGATTAATCCGACTGATTTACTCAACCATATACTTGACTGATTTGGTCGGGTATGTGACCATGTGCCCCATTAAATTGCTTCGCAAGACGGTAAGGCACATGAGACTGACTTCAAAAGGACGTTACGCTGTAACCGCCATGCTCGACGTGGCGCTGCATGCAGAGCAGGGGCCCGTCCCCCTTGCCGATATTTCCGAGCGCCAGGGCATCTCGTTGTCCTATCTCGAGCAGCTCTTTGCCCGCCTGCGTAAACATGGTCTGGTGAGCAGCGTGCGTGGCCCGGGTGGTGGTTATCGCCTCGGGTTGGCCCCAGGCGAGATTTCGGTTGGTCAGGTGATCACCGCGGTCGATGAGTCGGTCGATGCAACCAAGTGCCTCGGCAAGGGCGGTTGCCACGGCGGTACCCAGTGCCTGACTCACTCCCTGTGGCGCGATCTGAGCGAGAGGATCTCCAGCTTCCTCGGGGATATCACGCTGGCCGAGCTGGTACGCCAGGCCGATGTGCGCCGCATTGCCGGCAAGCAAGATGAACAAATGAAGACCGTGTTGTCCCTGGTTGATCGGGCAGAACACGGCGATGTGAGCTTGAAAGTCCAACTATAAACGTGCTTTCCACAGCGGGACTCTGTATGACCCGGACTGTGACGGAGAAAAACATGAAACTGCCTATTTACCTTGATTATTCGGCAACCTGTCCGGTGGACCCGCGTGTCGCAGAAAAAATGATGCAGTGTCTCACCATGGATGGCCTGTTCGGCAATCCGGCTTCCCGTTCTCACCGCTTTGGCTGGCAAGCCGAAGAGGCGGTGGATCTGGCCCGTAATCAAGTGGCAGATCTGATCGGTGCCGATCCCCGCGAGATCGTCTTCACTTCCGGTGCGACCGAATCCAACAACCTAGCCATCAAGGGGGTTGCCCACTTCTATGCCAGCAAGGGCAAGCACATCATCACCTCCAAGACCGAACACAAGGCGGTGCTCGATACCTGTCGCCAGCTGGAGCGTGAAGGGTTCGAGGTGACCTATCTTGAGCCGATGCCAAACGGCCTGTTCACTATCGAGATGATCGAGAATGCCATGCGTGATGACACCATCCTGGTCAGCATCATGCATGTGAACAACGAAATCGGCGTGGTTCAGAACATTGTCGCCATCGGCGAGTTGTGCCGTTCCCGCAAGATCCTGCTGCACGTGGATGCCGTTCAGAGTGTGGGCAAGATCCCGGTAGATGTGGAAGCACTGAAAGTGGATCTGCTCTCCGTCTCTGCGCACAAGGTGTATGGTCCGAAAGGGATCGGTGCACTGTTTGTTCGCCGTAAACCCCGCGTTCGTCTGGAAGCCCAGATGCACGGTGGCGGCCACGAGCGCGGCATGCGTTCCGGTACTCTGCCGACCCACCAGATCGTCGGGATGGGCGAAGCTTTCCGCATCGCCAAAGAAGAGATGGTGAGTGAAGGCGAGCGCATCTTGGCTCTGCGCCAGCGTCTGTGGAATGGCATCAAGGATATTGAAGCCGTCTACATCAATGGCGATCTGGAGCAACGTGTTCCGGGTAACCTCAACGTCAGCTTTGCCTATGTGGAAGGGGAATCCCTCATCATGGCGCTGAAAGATTTGGCAGTCTCTTCCGGTTCGGCCTGTACCTCCGCCAGCCTGGAACCTTCCTATGTGCTGCGCGCACTGGGCCTGAACGACGAGCTGGCACACAGCTCCATCCGTTTCAGCATGGGTCGCTTCACCACCGAGGAAGAGATTGACTACGCGGTCAAGCTTATTCGTGACTCCATCGGTCGTCTGCGCGAGATGTCCCCTCTGTGGGAGATGTACAAAGACGGCGTCGATCTGAACACGGTCGAATGGGCTCATCACTGATCTATCTGGTCAGTGAGCAACAGAATTAGCAGGAGTGAGATATGGCTTACAGTGAAAAAGTAATCGACCACTACGAGAATCCTCGCAACGTCGGTGGTTTCGACAAGAATGATCCCAGCGTTGCAACCGGCATGGTCGGTGCGCCCGCCTGTGGCGACGTGATGAAGCTGCAATTGAAGATCAGCGACGAAGGCATCATCGAAGATGCCAAGTTCAAGACCTACGGCTGCGGTTCCGCCATCGCCTCCAGCTCCCTGGTGACCGAATGGGTCAAGGGCAAGACCCTGGACGAAGCGGCTGGCATCAAGAACACAGATATCGCTGAAGAGCTGGCCCTGCCACCGGTGAAGATCCACTGCTCCATTCTGGCTGAGGACGCCATCAAGGCCGCCATCGCCGATTACAAGCAGAAGAAAGGTCTCTAAGCGCCGGAGAGCAGTATGGCTATTACCATGACAGATGCCGCCGCGGCACGGGTTTCCTCTTTTCTGGCTAACCGGGGCAAGGGCATTGGCCTGCGCCTCGGCGTCAAAACCACCGGCTGCTCCGGTCTGGCCTACGTGCTTGAGTTCGTTGATGAACTGACCGATGAGGATAAGGTGTTCGAGCAGCAGGGCGTCAAGATCATTGTTGATGCCAAGAGTCTGATCCATCTGGATGGCACCGAGCTGGATTTCGTCAAGGAGGGCCTCAACGAGGGCTTCCAGTTCAACAATCCCAACGCCAAAGGCGAGTGTGGTTGCGGCGAAAGCTTCAGTGTCTGAGATGTTTGACGTCAATGATCCTTCGTCTGTGGTTGAGCGGGTTGTCCATGACCCGTTCAACCACATCTCATTTGCCAGGGGCGAGTGAGGTTGTGGCGAACGTTTCCAAGAGGTTTGCATGAATCATTTCGAGCTGTTTGGGCTGGTTGAAGGCTTCGAGCTCGATACCCGTCAGTTGGCTGATACCTACCGCCAGCTGCAAACCCAATTCCATCCTGATCGTTTTGCCACCGCCCCCGAACGGGAGCAGCTGGCTGCGGTGCAACGTGCCGCCCAGATCAACGAAGCATTCACCACCCTCAAGGCGCCGCTGCGCCGTGCCGAATATCTGCTCTCCCTGCGTGGCACCGATATCCGTGGTGAACAGCAGACCCTGCAAGATACCGCGTTTCTGATGCAGCAGCTGGAGTGGCGCGAGCGTCTGGCCGATCTGAAAGATGACGCTGACCCTGAGCGCGCCATCAAGGATTTTCGCAGCGAGATCAGGCATGATCACCAGATGTTGATGCAGCAGCTGACCGAGTCTCTTGCCGCCGGTAAAGATCTCGTTGCCGCTGATTGCGTTCGCAAACTCAAGTTTGTCGACAAGCTCCTCGAAGAGCTGGAACGATTCGAAGACTCGCTTCTCGAGTCTTGATCCTTTAACGCTGGAAGTTTCATTACCCATGGCATTACTGCAAATCGCCGAACCCGGTCAGAGCGCTGTTCCTCATCAGCACAAACGTGCCGTCGGCATCGATCTCGGCACCACCAACTCTCTCGTCGCTGCGGTTCGCAGCGGTCACGCTGATACCCTTTGCGATGAGCAAGGGCGCGACCTGCTCCCGTCAGTGGTGCACTATCAAAGCGACGCCATTCGAGTCGGGATTGATGCCAAGCGCGAAGCGGCACTCGATCCTCACAACACCATCGTCTCGGTCAAACGAATGATGGGCAAGGCGCTGGCCGATATCGATACCCGCCAGCAGCCTTACCAGTTTGTTGCCGCCGACAATGGCATGCCGCAACTGCAAACCCGTCAGGGGTTGGTCAATCCGGTGCAGGTCTCGGCCGAAATTCTCAAAAAGCTGGCCGAGCGTGGCGCCCAGACACTCGGGGGCGATCTCGATGGCGTGGTCATTACCGTGCCCGCCTATTTCGATGATGCCCAGCGTCAGGGGACCAAGGATGCGGCCCGTCTGGCTGGTCTGCACGTGCTGCGACTGCTCAACGAGCCGACTGCGGCCGCGATTGCCTATGGCCTTGACTCCGGTCAGGAAGGGGTGATCGCGGTTTACGATCTGGGGGGCGGCACCTTCGATATCTCCATCCTGCGTCTGCACCGCGGTGTGTTTGAAGTAATGGCGACCGGCGGCGATTCGGCCCTCGGCGGTGATGATTTTGATCACCTGCTGGCGGACTGGATCAAGGAGCAAGCGGGCCTCTCCGGCGAGCTGGATGCCCATCTGCAGCGCGAGCTGCTGGATGTGGCCGCTGCCGTCAAACACGGTCTGACCGATGCCGAGCAGGTGGCGTGCACTTTTGCTGGCTGGCAGGGTTCAGTGAGCCGTAGCCAGTTTGATGAACTCATCACCCCGCTGGTGAAACGGACCTTGCTGGCTTGTCGCCGCGCCCTGCGCGATGCCGGTCTCGAGCAGGTGGAAGTGCTGGAAGTGGTGATGGTCGGTGGCTCCACCCGGGTGCCGCTGGTGCGTGAACTGGTGGGCGAGTTCTTCCAGCGTACGCCGCTGACCAGCATCGATCCGGACAAAGTGGTCGCCATTGGCGCCGCCATCCAGGCCGATATTCTGGTGGGCAACAAGCCCGATGCCGAGATGCTGCTGCTGGACGTTATCCCCTTGTCGCTGGGTCTGGAGACCATGGGTGGCCTAGCCGAGAAAGTGATCCCGCGCAACACCACCATCCCGGTTGCCCGCGCCCAGGAGTTCACCACCTTCAAGGATGGTCAGACCGCCATGGCCATTCACGTGGTACAGGGTGAGCGCGAGTTGGTGGCCGATTGCCGCTCCCTGGCCCGCTTTACCCTGACTGGTATTCCGCCGATGGCAGCCGGCGCCGCCCATATTCGCGTCACCTTCCAGGTGGATGCGGATGGTCTGCTCTCGGTCAGCGCCATGGAGAAATCCTCCGGCGTGCAGGCCGAGATCCAGGTCAAGCCCTCTTACGGACTGGCGGAGCAGGATATCCTCAACATGCTGAGTGCCTCCATCGAGAATGCCCAGCAGGATATGGATGCCCGCATGCTGGCCGAGCAGCAGGTTGAAGCCGACCGGGTGGTCGAGAGTCTCAATGCGGCGCTGGCCGCCGATGGCGATGCCCTGCTTAATGCTGCCGAGCGTGCCGAGATTGATGCCGCCATCGCCCATCTGCTGACCATGCGCAACAGCGGTGCAACCCATCAAATCAAAGAAGCCATTGAGGCAGCCGATGCTGTCAGTGGCGAGTTTGCAGCCCGCCGGATGGATGCCTCCATCCGCAAGGTGCTGACCGGACAAAACGTCAACAAGGTGTAATATGCCAAAACTGATCATTCTTCCTCATCCCGTACTCTGTCCGGATGGCGCCGCCCTCGAGGGGCAAAGCGGCGAGACCATTCTGGATGTGGCGCTGCGCAACGGTATAGAAATCGAGCACGCCTGCGAGAAATCCTGTGCCTGCACTACCTGCCACTGCGTGGTGCGCGAGGGCTTTGACTCGCTTGAGCCAAGTGACGAGCTGGAAGACGACATGCTGGACAAGGCGTGGGGGCTGGAGCCGGAATCGCGCCTCAGCTGCCAGGCAAAATTGGCGGACGAGGATCTGGTGGTGGAACTGCCCAAGTACACCCTGAACCTTGCCTCTGAACGCCATTAATTACACATGAGTGAATTGCACGTGCAGCATCCTGTGGTGCTTCAGTGATATGGTGGAAGGCCGTGACCCTCGGGGGCACGGCCTTTTTTGTATTCGTTATTCTCTCTTTGCCAATAAGCTCTTTCCCATAAAGAGTGCTTATACATAGTGCCAGTAAAAAGGAAGCAAACACGATGGCTGATATGATGAAGGTAGCGTTATCCACCCAGGCTGCGGCCGCCTATTGGGGCGAGGGCGCCCAGCTCAGTTTCAATGGCGACGAGGCACGGATCCATCTTGGTGCCGCCGGTCAGCAGAAGGATGTTCTGCGCACCGTTCAGCGCGCCGCCCGTCGCCTCGAATCGAGCGGGATCAAGCGGGTAATGCTGGCCGGTGAGGGGTGGGATCTGGAGCGTCGCTACGCGTTCGCCCAGGGGTTCTACGCCGCCAAGGGTGCGCGTGAACTGGATCTCGGCCAGCAGAGCGACGCGGAAGCCCGTGAACTGGATGCGCTGCTCAAGGCGGCTCGCTGGGTACGTGACATCACCAATGGCTGTCCGGAAGAGATCTACCCCATGAGTTTGGCGGAATCGGCCCTGTTGCTCATTCGTGGTATCGCCGGGGATCAGGTCACTGCCCGCATCACCGCCGGTGAAGCGCTGCGCGAGTCCGGCCATATCGGGATCTGGTCGGTTGGCCGTGGCAGCGAGCGCGAGCCGGTGCTGCTGGAGCTCGACTACAACCCGACCGGTGATCGCAATGCGCCGGTGGTGGCGGCGCTGGTGGGCAAGGGGATCACTTTTGATTCTGGCGGCTACTCCATGAAGTCCTCTGACAACATGCTGCCGATGAAGTCCGACATGGGCGGCGCTGCCATGGTGACCGGTGCGCTGGCGCTGGCTATCAGCCGCGGTCTGAACCAGCGGGTGAAGCTCATTCTCTGCTGCGCCGAGAACCTGGTCTCTGGCCACGCCTTCAAGCTGGGCGACATCCTCACTTACAAGAATGGGATTTCGGTCGAGATCCAGAACACCGATGCGGAAGGTCGTCTGGTGCTGGCCGATGGTCTGATGGCCGCCTCCGACAGCGGTGCGGCTTATATCCTTGACGCAGCCACCCTGACCGGCGCCGCCAAGATGGCGCTGGGGCGCGACTACAATGCGGTGTTTGCCCTCGATGAGACCGAACAGCAGCGTGCGCTGGCCGCCGCCAAGGTGGAAAACGAGCAGGCGTGGGCGCTGCCGCTGGAGCCCTGGCATGCCAGCCAGCTCACTTCGGCCTTTGCCGATCTGGGCAACGTCGCCTCGGCAGAAGGCACGGCCGGTGCCACCACGGCTGCTGCGTTTCTCTCCCGCTTCGTGCGCGATGAGGGCAAGGGCTGGGTGCACCTGGATCTGGCAGCCTCCTATCAGAAATCGGGCAATGATCTCTGGGCAACCGGCGCCAAGGGCCACGGTCTGCGCACCATCGCACGCTGGCTGCAGGAGGTGACCGCATGAATGTCTGGTTAAGTCGTGAATTTGCACCGGCCGAGTGGGGGGAGGGGGCGCTGCTCTCTCACCGCGCCGACGGCATGGTGATCCATCTGGTGACGGCCAATCCGCTGCTCGATATCCAGCAGGCGGCCCGTCGCCTCTGCCAGCAGGGGATCCAGAAAGTGACCCTGGCTGGTCACTGGGAGCGTGAACAGCAGTGGGCTTTTGCCCAAGGGCTGCAAACCCCCAAGGCGGAGGTGCAACTGCAGTGGGCCATGTCCTCGGAAGAGGACAGAGAGGAGCTGGAAGCGCGTTGGCTCTGCGGCCGCTGGGTGCGCGAGATGACCAATGCCACCCCGGAGCAGTTGGGCCCGCTGGAGCTGGCGGTGGAAGCGGCCTCATTTATCACCGAGCTGGCGCCGGACAAGGTGAGTCATCGCATTTTGAAAGGCGAAGCGCTGCAACAGGCGGGCTGGGTCGGTCTCTATCAGGTGGGCCGCGGCAGTGCGCGCGAACCGGTATTGCTGGAGCTCGACTTCAACCCGGGGCGTGACCCCAAGGCGCCGGTAGCGGCAGCGCTGGTGGGCAAGGGGATCACCTTTGACTCCGGCGGCTACTCCATGAAAAGCTCCGAGGGGATGCTCACCATGAAGTGCGACATGGGGGGCGCGGCGATTGTCACCGGTGCGCTGGCGCTGGCCATGCTGCGTGGGCTCGACAAGCGGGTGAAGCTTATTCTCTGCTGCGCCGAGAACCTGGTCTCCGGCCACGCCTACAAGCTGGGCGACATCCTCACCTACAAGAACGGCACCACGGTCGAGATTGTGAATACCGATGCCGAGGGGCGGCTGGTGCTGGCCGACGGCCTGCAACTGGCGAGCGAGTCCGGCGCACCGCTGATCATCGATGCCGCGACCCTGACCGGCGCAGCCGTGATGGCGCTGGGTGGGCGCTACAATGCCCTGTTTGGCCTCGATAAAGGGCTGGTAAGCCGGGCCATGACCTATGCCGATGCCGAGCATGAGCCTGCCTGGCCGCTGCCGCTGGAGCCCTGGCACCGCCAGCAGTGCCCCTCCCATTACGCCGACACTGCCAACAGCCGTCCGGTGAAGGGGGGCGGGCCGGGTGGCGCCTCCAACGCGGCGGGTTTCCTCTCCCGTTTCGTTGCCAACGAAGGGATGGGCTGGTTGCATATCGATCTGGCAGCTTGCTTCAGTGACAACGGCGATGCCCTCTGGGCGCCGGGAGCTAATACCCTGGGGATGCGCACCATAGCGCGGGCCCTGCTGGCGGAAGCCAAATAGGCGAGACAAGGCACCTTCGGGTGCCTTTTTCATGCTGTTCGAATTGTGAACAAAAGATGGGGTTTTGGCGGCTTAAGGTAACTATCGTGCGCAAGCGCACATATTTTCCGGCTCTGCTCGGTCAAGATGAGTGTGGATGTTGATTGCAAGGGAGTGATGTTTAATAAAAAGTTGCTTGTTTGTGTGTTTTTCCGGTTTTTGTTTACGTATAATCGCCAGCGAACATGGATTCTAACAATAAAACTCTGTAGTTAAGGAAAGATATCAATGGCCATCGAACGTACCTTCTCTATCGTTAAACCGGATGCTGTCAGCAAGAACCTGATCGGTGCCATCTATAGCCGTTTCGAAAGCGCAGGCTTGAAAGTGGTGGCATCCAAAATGCTGCACATGAGCAGTGAACAGGCTGCCGGTTTCTATGCCGAGCATCAGGGCAAGCCTTTTTATGACAATCTGGTCAGCTTCATGACCTCTGGCCCTGTCATGGTGCAGGTGCTGGAAGGGGAAGACGCCATCCGTCGCAATCGCGAGATCATGGGTGCTACCAACCCGAAAGAGGCGCTGGCTGGTACCTTGCGTGCCTGTTATGCCGAGAGCATCGATCGCAACGCAGTGCATGGCTCCGATGCACCGGCATCCGCTGCCCGCGAAATTGCCTACTTCTTCTCTGACAACGAGATCTGCCCGCGCGGCTGATTTTTGTGGATGATGACCCAAGGGAGCCTCGGCTCCCTTTGTTGTTTTCGCCGTTTACGCAATATCCCTCTATTCTCCAGGTGGAAAGCCAGACCCATTATTTGTACAATGCCGCCCCCTGACGTCGTCAGCCAATAATTGATGAAGTGTTTGAACTGAGGCCATTGATGAGCGAAACAAAAATCAACCTGCTGGATCTTGATCGGGATGCCATGCGTGCCTTTTTCGTCGAACTGGGCGAGAAGCCATTCCGGGCAGATCAGGTCATGAAGTGGATCTATCACTTTGGGTGTGATGATTTCGATCAGATGACCAACGTCAACAAGGTGCTCAAAGAGCGCCTCAAGGCGATCGCCGAGATCAAGGCGCCCGAGATCAGCCGCGAGCAGCGCTCTGCCGATGGCACCATCAAGTGGGCCTTGCAGGTGGGCGATCAGGAGGTCGAGACCGTCTACATCCCGGAAGATGACCGCGCAACCCTCTGCGTCTCCTCTCAAGTTGGCTGTGCGCTGGAGTGCAAGTTCTGCTCCACGGCTCAACAAGGCTTCAACCGCAATCTGAAAGTCTCCGAGATCATCGGTCAGGTGTGGCGTGCGGCCCGCGTGGTCGGTGGCAAGCGTCCCATCACCAATGTGGTGATGATGGGGATGGGCGAGCCGCTGCTCAACCTCGCTAACGTGGTGCCTGCCATGCGTCTGATGATGGATGACTACGGCTTTGGCATCTCCAAGCGCCGGGTGACCATTTCCACCTCTGGCGTGGTACCTGCGCTGGACAAGCTGGGCGACCAGATCGACGTGGCGCTGGCTATCTCCCTGCACGCCCCGAACGACAAGTTGCGTTCAGAGATCATGCCGATCAACGACAAGTACAACATCGAGGAGTTCCTCGCCGGTGTCCGTCGTTACCTGGCCAAATCCAATGCCAACGGTGGCCGGGTGACCGTCGAGTATGTGCTGCTCGATCATATCAATGACGATATGCAGCATGCGCACGAGCTGGCCAAGGTGCTCAAGGACACTCCGAGCAAGATCAACCTGATCCCGTTCAACCCCTTCCCGGGCAACCCTTATGGCAAGCCGAGCAACAGCCGTATCGATCGCTTCTCCAAGGTGTTGATGGAGTACGGTTTCACCGTGATTGTCCGCAAGACCCGTGGTGATGACATCGATGCCGCCTGTGGTCAGCTGGTGGGTGACGTGATTGACCGTACCAAGCGAACTATCAAAAATCGGATGCAACAGGATGGGATTTCCGTCAAAATGGTTTAAATGCTAAGCCATTGTATAGACAGGGAATGGATACACGTACATTGATCGTAGTGGCAGCGCTCTGCGCGCTGCCAGGCTGTGTGACCGAGACCACTTACGCTGGCCAGAACTCGACCCAGCGTGAAGTGGGTCCTGACCTCAAGGCGGCTGCCCAAACCCGCCTCGACCTGGGTATCCAGTACCTGCGTCAGGGCAACGCCGAGCAGGCCAAGTTCAATCTTGACCGCGCCCTCCAGTATGACCCCTCCAACCCCCAGATCCAGATCGGTTTTGCCTACTTTTACCAGAAGGTAGGGGATTTCAAGGCAGCCGAGACCCATTACAAGAACGCCCTTGCCATGGATCCGTCCAATGCTGACGCAATGAACAACTATGGTGCCTTCCTCTGTGATCGCGGCAGGTATGCCGAGGCAGATCAGGCGTTCAACCAGGCTGTTATTCAGCCAGGCTACGTAAAAATTGCCGATACCTATGAAAATGCGGCACTTTGTGCGCTGCAAAATCGCAGAAATGATAAAGCAGGCGAGTACTATCGCCTGGCCTTGGGGTATAATCCCCGCAATCCAGGGTTATTGCTGGACTTGGCCGAGCTTTCCATGAAAGATGGCAAGCTGCCTGATGTGCAGTCCTACCTCGCCCGTTTTGCCGATGTGTCAGACGAGAACGAGGAGAGTCTCTGGTTGAGACTTCGGCTGGCGCAGGCGATGGACAAGCCGGCATTACTTCACCAATTCGGGACTGAGCTGGTAAGGCAATATCCCACTTCGCAACAAGCCAAGCGTTATTTAGCCAATGACTATTGAACAGCAACACGATTTCCAAGACGACTCCCAGGCAGTAGGCCCAGGCCAATTGCTGCGCAACGCCCGTGAACAGCTTGGCTGGACACGAGAACAGGTTGCGTCCCGCATTCACCTTCGTCTGACCCTGATCGCCGCTATCGAATCGGATACCTACGACAAGCACACCTCCCATACCTTTATTCGGGGCTATCTGCGTACCTATGCCAAGCTGGTCGGGATCCCCGACGAGACCATTCTGGCCGCTTACGACAAGCTGGGTCTGACTCCTCCCGACAATATCGACATGCAGAGCTTCTCCCGTCGCTCCCGCCAGCAAGCCAACGACAGTCGGCTCAAGGTGGTGACCTGGCTGGTGATCCTGGTGTTGATTGCGCTCTCGGTCGCCTGGTGGTGGCAGAGTACTTCACGCCGCTCCGCCGGTGATGAAGCGCTGGCAGCCACCGAGATGAGTGCAACCGGTTCGACTCCGGCTGAACCTGCTATCACGCCGCCCGATGCGATCAACACAGCTCCGGCCGAAGGTGCTGCCATCGCACCGGCCGCCACGGACGTGGCTGCCCCTGCGGTGGTCTCCGATGCGACTGCTACCCTGGCGCCTGCTTCTGCGGCTGTTGCCCCGACCGATGTCAGCGCGGCTGTCGGCACTGCGACCGATGCAGCGGTATCCGGCGCCAATGGCACCGAATCTGAAGAGGCTGTCGTTGATCCGGCGACTGCGCCGCAACTGAAGATGAGCTTCACCGCCGATTGCTGGCTGGATGTGAAGGATGCCAACGGCAAGACCCTGTTCAGTGGTCTGAAGAAGGCCAACGACGAGCTGGTGCTGGAAGGCGCCGAGCCCCTGAAGTTCATCATTGGCGCGCCCATGGCCGTCAAGCTTGACTACAAGGGGCAGTCGTTTGATATGAGCCGTTACAACAACGGTCGTACAGCCCGCTTCTCACTGCCGCAGGAGTAATCTGTTTCCCATGTCTTCTCACGAATCCCCCATCATTCGTCGTAAATCCAGACAGATCATGGTTGGTAATGTACCGGTTGGGGGCGATGCCCCCATTACCGTGCAGACCATGACCAACACCAAGACCACAGATGTCGCCGCCACCATCGAGCAGATCCAGCGGATCGAGCGGGTCGGTGCCGATATTGTCCGTGTCTCCGTGCCCACCATGGAAGCGGCGGAAGCTTTCCGGCTGATCAAACAGCAGACCCGCATCCCCATCGTTGCCGATATCCACTTCGACTATCGCATCGCCCTGAAAGTGGCCGAGTACGGTGCCGATTGCCTGCGTATCAACCCGGGCAACATCGGCAATGAGCAGCGGGTGCGATCTGTGGTCGATTGCGCGCGCGACCTCAATATCCCGATCCGTATCGGGGTCAATGGCGGGTCGCTGGAGAAAGATATCCAGGAGAAGTACGGCGAGCCGACCCCAGAGGCGCTGGTAGAGTCCGCCATGCGTCACGTGGACTATCTCGATCGTCTCGATTTCCAGGACTTCAAGGTGAGCGTCAAGGCCTCCGATGTGTTCCTGGCAGTCGGTGCCTATCGCCTGCTCGCCAAGCAGATTGAACAGCCGCTGCACCTTGGCATCACCGAAGCGGGCGGTTTCCGTGCCGGCGCGGTGAAGTCTGCCATTGGTCTGGGCATGCTGCTTACCGACGGCATCGGCGATACCCTGCGTATCTCGCTGGCGGCGGATCCGGTGGAGGAGGTGAAGGTCGGTTTCGATATCCTCAAATCCCTGCGTATTCGCTCCCGTGGCATCAACTTTATCGCTTGCCCATCCTGCTCACGGCAGGAGTTCGATGTGATCGCCACCGTCAATGCTCTGGAAGAGCGGCTCGAAGACATCATCACCCCAATGGATGTTTCCATCATCGGCTGTGTGGTGAATGGGCCGGGCGAAGCACTGGTCTCCGACCTTGGTCTGGCGGGGGCCGCCAACAAGAGTGCCTTCTATGAAGGGGGCCAGCGGGTCGATCGGCTCGACAACAAGGATCTCATTCCAACTCTGGAGCGCCGCATTCGCGCCCGCGCCGCCATGCTGGATCCCGCTAACCGGATCCCGATGGACAAGGAGTGAGCGAAACAGGGCCACATTGGGTGGCCCTTTTTCCTGGTGACTGATTTTAAATCCCGCATCCGGATTCCCTGATTTTACCTTGGGGGGGAAAATCCCTATAATGCGGCCAAATTTTACCTCTTTTTCTCGAGTATCAACGTGGCAAAACAGATCCAAGCTATTCGCGGTATGAATGATTGCCTGCCGGAGCAGAGCCCGGTATGGCAGAAGGTTGAACAGATCCTGCGCCAGGTCGTTGCCAGCTATGGCTACAGCGAAGTGCGCATGCCGATTGTCGAGCAGACTCATCTGTTCAAGCGCGCCATCGGTGAAGTGACCGACGTGGTCGAAAAAGAGATGTACACCTTTGAAGATCGCAACGGCGACAGCCTGAGCCTGCGTCCGGAAGGGACCGCCAGCTGCGTCCGTGCCGGTATCGAACACGGTCTGCTCTACAACCAGGAACGCCGGATGTGGTACATGGGCCCCATGTTCCGTCACGAGCGTCCCCAGAAGGGCCGTTATCGCCAGTTCCACCAGTTCGGTGTCGAGCTGTTTGGCATCAACGGGCCGGACATTGACGCTGAGCTGATCATGCTGACCCACCGTCTGTGGCGTCTGTTTGGCATCAGCGAGCATGTCACCCTGCAGCTCAACACCCTGGGTCAGAGCGCCGAGCGTGCCGCTTACCGCGATGCGCTGGTGGCCTATCTGGAGCAGTACAAGGAGCAGCTGGACGAAGAGAGCCAGCGCCGCATGTACAGCAACCCGCTGCGGGTGCTCGACTCCAAGGATGAAAAGGTGCAGGCCATTTTGGCGGGTGCCCCGCGTCTGTTCGACCATCTGGGCGAAGAGAGCCTGGCCCACTTCGAGGGGCTCAAGCGCCTGCTCGAGTCTGCCGGTATCAAATACGAAGTGAACGAGCGTCTGGTACGTGGTCTTGACTACTACAACCTGACCGTGTTCGAGTGGGTCACCAGCAGTCTGGGTGCCCAGGGCACCGTCTGTGCCGGTGGCCGCTACGATGGTCTGGTAGAGCAGCTGGGCGGTCAACCGACCCCGGCCGTGGGCTTTGCCATGGGCATGGAGCGTCTGGTGCTGATGCTGGAGACTCTCGAGCTCAACGCCGATATCCGCCCGGCGGTGGATGTCTATCTGGCGATGGTGGGCGAGGGGACCGAGCAGGCTGGCTTCCAGCTGGCCGAGCGTCTGCGCGATGCCCTGCCGGACCTGCGCCTCATGAGCCACTGCGGTGGTGGCAACTTCAAGAAACAACTCAAACGTGCCGACAAGAGCGGCGCGGCAATCGCCCTGATCCTTGGTGAGACCGAGGTGCAAAACGGGGAGATCACTATCAAATATCTGCGTGGTCAGGCCGAGCAACAGACCGTCAAGGTTGACGCCGCCATTGCCCTGCTGGCAGCCAAAGGAGAGTAAGCTGTGGAAGTCTATACCACCGAAGAACAACAGGTTGAGGTTATCAAGGAGTGGTGGAAAGAGAACGGAACCTCGGTGATTGCCGGGACCGTGATCGGTCTGGTCGGTCTGTTCGGCTGGCGCTATTACAACCAGCACCAGCAAGAGACCATGGAGGCCTCCTCCCACTCTTACAACCAGGTGATTGAGCAGCTGGCCAAGGGCGATGCCGCCGGTTTCGAGCAGGCACAGCAGTTTGTCACCGCCAACAAGGGTGACTCCTACGGTGAACTGGCCGCGTTGCAACTGGCTGCCGCTGCCGTCAAGGCGGGCAAGCTGGATCTGGCTGCCGAGCAGCTGGAGCTGGTGGCGACCACGGGTGACGAGAGCATTCGTCCCATCGCGGCGCTGCGTCTGGCCCGTGTGCTGAATGATCAGGGCAAGGCAGATGAAGCGCTGGCCAAGCTGGCAACCATCCAGAATGAGGCCTTCAAGGCGCAGGTAGCCGAAGCCCGTGGTGATGTGCTGCAAAAGCAGGGCAAGACCGAAGAGGCTCGTGATGCCTATCAGGCGGCGGCGGATGCCGGCGGCCTGCAGGGTAGCGCCGAGCTCAAGCTGAAAATGGACGATCTGGCCCTGCCGGCCGTTGCGACTGGTGAGGCACCGGATGCGTAATCTATTCAAGATGGTGGCGCTGGGGGCTGCGGTCTCCTTCGCTCTGCAGGGTTGCTCCCTGTTCAGTTCCGAAGAGGATCTCAACCCGATGGCGCCGCTGCCCAAGGTTGAATCTGCCTTCACTGCCGACACCGCATGGTCATCTACTGTGGGTGATGGCATCGGTGACTTCTACTCCCAGCTCAAGCCGGTGGTGGAAGAGGATCGTATCTACGCGGCGGCCCGCGACGGCGATGTCAGCGCTTTTGACCGTGCCAGTGGCGATCGCCTCTGGACCGTCGATCTGGCCGACCTGCCGGTCAACGCCGACAAGCGCAGCGCCCGCCTCTCCGGTGGTCTGGTCTCCCGTTACGGCAAGCTGTTCCTCGGCTCCGAGAACGGGGTGGTCTACGCCCTGAACGAAGAGAATGGCGAAGTGCTGTGGCAGACCAATGTGCCCGGCGAAGTGGTGGCAAGCCCCGCGGTGGAAGATGGCCGCGTGGTGGTGTTGACCACCTCCGGTCGCCTGATCGCCCTCGACACTGATGAAGGCAAGATGCAGTGGTCGCTCTCCGAAGAGCAGCCGCCGCTGACCCTGCGCAGTGCCGGAGCACCGGTGATCACCAACGGCGCCGTGATTTACGGTCGTGCCGATGGCAAGGTGGGCATCGCCCTGCTGAGCAACGGCCAGCCTGTGCGTCAGTCCAAGGTGGCTGATCCGCGCGGTGCCACCGAGCTGGACCGCATGGTTGACGTCGATGCCAGCCCGCTGATCGCCGGTGATGAGCTCTACGCCATCGCCTACAACGGTCAGTTGATGGCGCGCAAACTGATGACCGGCGATGAAGTGTGGAAGCGCAAGTATTCCGGCTATCGCGATCTGGCGATGACCGGTAATGCCATCGTGCTGACCGACAGTCGCAGCCACCTGTTTGCCATCGACCGTCGCAACGGTCTGGAGCTGTGGTCCAACACCCAGCTGGAAAATCGTACCGTCACTGCACCTGTCATCTTCGGTGACTATGTGGTGGTGGGTGATGTGGAAGGATACTTGTATTGGCTTGATCGTACCGACGGTACCATCAAGGCGATGCAGCAGCTCGATAGCAGTGGTCTCTACGCCGCCCCGCTGGTGGATGGCGAGACCCTGTATGTGCAGAGCCGTGACGGCAAGTTGTACGCCCTCAAGCGTCCTTGATCGTCCGATAATGTGAATATCCGGCTCCTGGTCTTCGGACCCGGAGCCTTTGTCGTCTTGAGAATGAGGCTTTTATGACTCCTGTAGTAGCCCTGGTGGGCCGCCCCAACGTGGGGAAATCCACCCTGTTTAACCGCTTGACCCGTACTCGGGATGCCCTGGTTGCCGATTTTCCCGGTCTGACCCGGGACCGTAAATACGGTCAGGCGAAGTTGGGCGAGCTGGAATTTATCGTGGTCGATACCGGCGGTATCGATGGCACCGAAGAGGGGATCGAGCTGAAGATGGCCGAGCAATCTCTGCTGGCCATCGAAGAAGCGGACGTCGTGCTGTTCATGGTGGATGCCCGTGCCGGTCTGACCGCGGCGGATCAAGCCATCGCCGAGCACCTGCGCAAGGCCCACAAGAAGGTATTTCTGGTGGCCAACAAGACCGATGGTATCGACGGTGATTCCGCGGTCTCCGAGTTCTACGGTCTGGCGCTGGGCGAGGTTTACCAGATCGCGGCCGCCCACGGTCGTGGCGTGCTGAGCCTGCTGGAACTGGCCCTGGCTCCTCATCTGGAGACCCTGGTCGACTCTGCTACCGATGAAGATGCGCAGGATGAGGAAGAGGAGGACTTCGACGAAGAAGCCCTGCTGCGCATGGTGGCTGCCGGTGAACTCGATACCAAAGAGGACACCAAGGAGACCCCGTTCGCCGACCTGCCCATCAAGTTCGCCATCGTTGGTCGTCCCAACGTCGGCAAATCGACCCTGACCAACCGCATGCTGGGTGAAGATCGGGTCATTGTCTATGACATGCCCGGCACCACCCGTGACTCCGTTTACATTCCGATGGAGCGTGACGAGCAGAAGTATGTGGTTATCGACACCGCCGGTGTGCGTCGTCGTGGCAAGGTGCACGAGACGGTGGAGAAGTTCTCCGTTATCAAGACCCTGAAAGCCATCGAAGATGCCAACGTCTGCCTGCTGGTGATCGACGCCCAAGAGACCATCACCGATCAGGACTTGAGCATCCTTGGCTATGTGCTCCACGCCGGTCGCTCCGTGGTGCTGGTGGTGAACAAGTGGGATGGTCTGGATCAGAAGGTGAAAGAGGATGTGAAGAACGAGCTGGATCGTCGCTTGGGCTTCATCGACTTCGCTCGTGTCCACTTCATCTCCGCCCTGCACGGCAGCGGCGTCGGCCATCTGTTTGAATCCATTCAGGAGGCTTACCAGTCCGCCACCCGTCGTACCAGCACGGCCATGCTGACCCGCATCATGCAGATGGCGCAGGAAGATCACCAGCCGCCGATGGTCAACGGTCGCCGCGTCAAGCTCAAGTATGCTCACGCTGGTGGCTACAACCCGCCGCGCATCGTGATCCACGGCAACCAGCTGAACGACTTGCCGGACTCCTACAAGCGGTATTTGATCAACTACTTCCGCAAGTCCCTCAAGATTATGGGCTCGCCGATCCGGGTCGAGTTCCAGGAGTCGGTCAACCCGTTTGAAGGGAAGAAGAACACCATGACCCTGAGTCAGGAACGTCAGCGCAAACGCCTGCTGAAAATGAAGAAGAAATAAGTCCTTGCGGCTGCCCTCACCGGCAGCCGCTTTGTTATCCTCGCCATGTTAAGGTGAGGAATAAGGGGAGGGGGATCTGCCATGGAACAAGACCATGGCAGATCCACTTTCGAGGAGTTGATTATGGAAGCCCTGCTTTGTCCATCATGCCAGGCTGAACTGGATACCCGCAGCAAGGAGCAAACCTGTGGCCAGTGCCAGGCCCCTGTTTGCGTTACGGCCATCTGCCCCACCTGCCAGCAGGAGCTGGAGCGTCTCAAGGCGTGCGGCGCGGTGGATTACTTCTGCAACCACTGCAACTCGCTGATCTCCAAGCGGACTGTACAGTTCAAGGCGGCGCTGGTGTAAGACGATATTCAGGTGAGAAAGAAGATAAAAAAACCCGGCGAATGCCGGGTTTATGCTGTGTGCTCTGCAATAAGCAGGGTATAGGATCGATTTCTGCGCCACAGATTGCGCTTGATGTCATTAAGCTTGAGTTTGCGTCTGGGGCTCCAGCTGCACTTCGCTTTTCTGACCAGACTGATTTTTCTACGTTTTTGCATCTTGGTCTCCTCCCAACTCAGGTGGCCATCCAGGCCTTGGGTCATTGATGGAGCCCATCCGAAATTGCTGTTATTTAATCTCTCAACATAATGAAAACAATGCGATTTCGGATAGGCTCCGATGTGAATCGATGGTAACAGAGAAGTTTGCGTGAAAACAGCCGAATAATGGCTGGTTAGCGCATGGTGATCTGATTGACCACTTCGGCGATGGCGGTGGGGCGCTCGGCCAGCTCGGGCTCGCTGTCGTTGTCGAGACTCTCCCGCTGATGTGCCTTCTGTTGCTCGTTGTCGAGCCAGAGCAGACTCTGGTAATACTGGCGCACGTTGTTGACATAGTTGCGCGCCTCGCTGCCACGGGCATAGCCGTAACGTACCTTGCGGTGCCAGCGCGCCTGTTGCAGCAGCGGCAGCACCTCTTTCACGTCGCTCCAGGCGTCGGGATTCTTGCCGAGCTCTTTGGTCAGGCGGCGGGCATCCATCATGTGGCCGTAACCGATGTTGTAGGCGGTGAGGGCAAACCACACCTTCTCGTCATCGGGCACCGAATCCGGCACCTTCTCCATCATCTGTTGCAGATAGAGGGAGCCACCCTTGATGCTCTCTTCCGGATGAAGCCGGTCGTTGACTCCCATCGCCTTGGCGGTGGGCTCGGTCAGCATCATCATGCCGCGCACGCCGGTGTAGGAGCGGGCCTGCGGGTCCCAGTGGGACTCCTGATAGCTGATGGCGGCGAGCAGACGCCAGTCGATATTCTTGGCGTGAGTCTGGAACAGCGGCTGGTACTTGGGCAGCAGGCTCTTGGCGCGCTTGAGGAAGGTGCGGGTATCGACAAAGTCGAAGTTCTGCACATGGCCGAAGTACTTCTCGTCCAGCTTGGCGATGGCACCATCCATAAAGCGCTGACCGAAGAAGTCGATCACGCTGGCATAGAGGCTGTCATCGGGCAGCTTGCTCATGGCCCAGGCAACGGTCTGCTTCTGGGCCAGGGTCAGCCCCTCGGTGAGCTCCGGGTAGTAGCGCTGGGTACGTGCCAGCACGGTATCCTGCACCACCGTGTAGTCAATCTTGCCATCCACCACCTGCTTGAGCAGCTCCTCCACATCGGCGTTGTCGCTGGTGCTCCAGGCTAGTTTCGGATTCTCTTTGCTCATCTCTTTGAGCAGATCTTCCCCGGTGGATCCGGCGGCAACGACCAGCTTGCCCTTGATATCGTTTAACGAGGCCGGCTTGGGTTTGCCGTTGCGGTAGACCAATTTGGGAGAGACCTGGTAGAAGCCCGGGCCGAAGCGAAACAGCTCGCGCCGTTCGGGGGTTACCATGATGGCGGCAGCCGCCAGATCGAGTTTGCCCTTTTTCAGCAGGGTGACCAGCTGGTCAGTGGTGTCGACCGGGATGATGGTGAGTTTCACCCCCAACCAGTCGGCATAATTTTGCGCCAGCTCGTAATCGAACCCCTGGGCGAGGTCGTCACGCTGGTAATAGGAGGTGGGACCATAGATGGTGCCAACCCGGATCTCGCCTCGCTGGCGGATCTGCTCCAGCTGGCTGGAGGGGGTATAGAAGTCGCAGCCAACCAGCGTCAGCGTCAACAACAGCCCGATAAACAGTCGAAAAATGCAGCGCAAGTAGGTGAGTACCTTTGTTGAAAAAATCGGCATTTGTCAAAAAAGAGGCACCTTTATACCAGAGAGTGTGCGCAGAGTCACACTGCACGAAGTGAGAAAAACGTTTGTCCGCTGTGAGCCAGATCCCTATAATACGCGCGTCTCAATTCCCCCCCACTTTAAAACTTGGTGAGAAAGGTCATATGGATATCTTGCGTGGTGCCCCAGCACTGTCTGATTTTCGTGTCCAAAAACTGCTGCAACGCTTCGCACAGATGAGAAACGAGAGTGGAGTAGAGAGCGGAGTAGAGATAGAGGATGTCTATGCCGAATACGTGCACTTTGCCGAGCTGACAAGCCCCCTCTCTCCCCCCGAGCGAGCGACCTTGGGCCAGCTCTTGCGCTACGGCCCGACCATCCCCGAACACACCCCCAGCGGTCAGCTGTTTCTTGTTACCCCCCGCCCCGGCACTATCTCCCCCTGGTCTTCCAAAGCAACCGACATCGCCCACAACTGCGGCCTGAAACAGGTCAAGCGGCTGGAGCGGGGTATTGCCTATTACCTGACCATCAAGGGGCAGGGTGAGCTGAGTGCCGCCCAGTGCAGCGCCATTGCCGCCGTGCTCCATGATCGAATGATGGAAGTGGTGTTTGCCGAGATGAGCGAAGCTGCCGCCCTGTTTGCTCACCACGAGCCGCGCCCCTTCACCCAAGTGGATGTGCTGGGCGGTGGTCGCGCAGCCCTGGCCGAAGCCAACGTGGCGCTGGGTCTGGCGCTGGCCGACGACGAAATCGACTATCTGGTGGAGAACTTCACCAAGTTGGGTCGCAACCCCAACGACATCGAGCTCTACATGTTCGCCCAGGCGAACTCCGAACACTGCCGTCACAAGATCTTCAATGCCGACTGGACCATCGATGGTGAGCAGCAGCCCAAGTCGCTGTTCAAGATGATCAAGAACACCTTCGAGCAGACGCCGGATCATGTCCTCTCTGCCTATAAAGACAACGCCGCCGTGATGGAAGGGAGCCAGGGTGGCCGCTTCTTCCCGAGCCCGGCCAACGGCGAATACCAGTATCACCAGGAACAGGTCGACATCCTGATGAAGGTGGAGACCCACAACCACCCGACCGCGATCTCCCCGTTCCCGGGCGCAGCCACCGGCTCCGGCGGCGAAATCCGCGACGAGGGAGCCACCGGTCGCGGTGCCAAGCCCAAGGCGGGTCTGGTCGGTTTCTCCGTCTCCAACCTGCGCATTCCCGGCTTCGAGCAGCCCTGGGAGCAGGATTTCGGCAAGCCGAGCCGTATCGTCAGTGCCTTCGACATCATGCAGGAGGGGCCGCTCGGCGGCGCCGCGTTTAACAACGAGTTCGGCCGTCCGGCCATTCTCGGCTACTTCCGTACCTTCGAAGAGGAGGTGCCGAGCCACAACGGCGTCGAGGTGCGTGGCTACCACAAGCCCATCATGCTGGCGGGCGGCATCGGCAACATCCGCACCGAGCATGTCCAGAAAGGGGATATCCCGGTTGGCGCGGCGCTGATCGTGCTGGGCGGCCCGGCGATGAACATCGGTCTGGGCGGTGGTGCCGCATCCTCCATGGCCTCCGGCCAGTCAGCCGAAGATCTCGACTTTGCCTCGGTGCAGCGTGATAACCCCGAGATGGAGCGCCGTTGCCAGGAGGTGATCGATCGCTGCTGGCAGCTGGGTGACGACAACCCTATCGTCTTTATCCACGACGTGGGGGCGGGTGGTCTCTCCAACGCCATGCCGGAGCTGGTCAACGACGGTGAGCGTGGCGGTCGTTTCGATCTGCGCGCCATCCAGAGCGACGAGCCGGGCATGAGCCCGCTGGAGATCTGGTGCAACGAATCCCAGGAGCGTTACGTGCTGGCGGTAGCGCAGGACAAGCTGCCGCTGTTCAAGGCGCTGTGCGAGCGCGAGCGCGCACCCTATGCCGTCATCGGCACCGCGACCGAAGAGAAGCATCTGACCCTCTCTGACAGCCACTTTGACAATCAGCCCATCGATCTGCCGCTGGATGTGCTGCTGGGTAAGGCGCCCAAGATGCACCGCGACGTGGTGACCCTGCCTGCCCAAGGCAAAGCGCTCCAGCTCGATGGCATCACTTTGAGTGATGCGGCCGAGCGGGTTCTGCGTCTGCCGACCGTGGCGGAGAAGTCCTTCCTTATCACCATCGGCGATCGCAGCGTGACCGGTCTGGTCAATCGCGACCAGATGGTTGGTCCCTGGCAGATCCCGGTGGCCGATTGCGCCGTCACCGCGGCCACCTACGACAGCTATCACGGCGAAGCCATGTCGATGGGCGAGCGTACTCCGGTGGCGCTGCTCTCCCACGCTGCCTCTGCCCGCATGGCGGTAGCGGAAGCGCTCACCAACCTGGCGCCAACCCACATCGGGTCGCTGAAGCGGGTCAAGCTTTCCGCCAACTGGATGGCCGCTGCCGGTCACCCGGGGGAAGATGCCGGTCTCTATGAGGCGGTCAAGGCGGTGGGCGAGGAGCTCTGCCCGGCCTTGGGCATCACCATTCCGGTGGGCAAGGACTCCATGTCCATGAAGACCCGCTGGCAGCAGGATGGCAAGGAGCACAGCGTCACCTCGCCGCTCTCCCTGCTCATCTCCGCTTTTGCCCGGGTCGAGGATGTGCGCAACACGGTTACTCCGCAACTGCGTACCGATCTCGGTGAAACCGACCTTATCCTCGTCGACCTTGGCAATGGCAAGCAGCGCCTCGGCGCCTCGGCGCTGGCGCAGGTCTATCGCCAGCTGGGTGACAAGGCGCCGGATCTCGACAATCCGGTCCAGCTCAAGGGCTTCTTCAACGCCATTCAGGCGCTGGTGGCTGATCGCAAACTGATCGCCTACCACGACCGCTCCGACGGTGGCCTGTTCGTCACACTGACCGAGATGGCGTTTGCCGGCCACTGCGGCCTCGACATCCAGCTCGATCGCATCGGCGGCGAGCTGCTGCCGGCTCTGTTCAACGAAGAGCTGGGCGCCGTCATTCAGGTGCGTCGTGAAGATAAAGAGGCGGTGATGACCCTGCTGGCCGGTCACGGTCTTGCAGCCTGCTCCCATGTGCTCGGTACCGTGCGCGAAGGGGATCTCATCACCTTGCAGCGGGGCGGTCAGGAGGTCTATCGTGCCAGCCGTACCGCTCTTCGCACCATCTGGGGCGAGACCAGCTGGCAGATGCAGCGGCTGCGCGACAACCCGGCGTGCGCCGACAGTGAGCACGCGGCCCGTCAGGACGCCACTGATCCGGGTCTGCATGCCAAGCTGACTTACAACCCGTCCGAGGATGTGGCTGCTCCCTATATCGCCCGTGGGGTCTCCCCCCGTCTGGCGGTGCTGCGCGAGCAGGGAGTCAACTCCCATGTGGAGATGGCGGCGGCGTTCGATCGTGCCGGTTTCGCGGCAGTGGATGTCCACATGAGCGATATTCTCTCCGGTCGCATCAAGCTGGAGGAGTTCCAGACCCTGGTGGCCTGTGGCGGCTTCTCCTACGGTGACGTGCTGGGTGCCGGTGAAGGCTGGGCCAAGTCCATCCTGTTCAATGACAACGCCCGCGAGCAGTTCCAGCGCTTCTTCGAGCGTGGCGATACCCTCTCTTTGGGTGTCTGCAACGGTTGCCAGATGATGTCCAACCTGCGAGAACTCATCCCGGGTGCTGATCTCTGGCCGCGCTTTGTGCGCAACCGCTCCGAGCGCTTCGAGGCCCGCTTCAGTCAGGTGCAGGTGCAGGAGTCCCCGTCGGCCTTCTTCGCCGGCATGGCAGGCTCGGTGATGCCGATTGCCGTTTCCCACGGGGAAGGGCGTGTCGAGGTGCGCGATGCCGCTCACCTGAGCGCACTGCAGCAGAGCGGTCTGGTAGGGCTGCGTTTTGTCGATAACCGCGGCAGCGTGACCGAGCAGTACCCGGCCAACCCCAACGGCTCGCCGGATGGTATCACCGCCGTGACCACCACCGACGGTCGCGCCACCATCATGATGCCGCACCCGGAGCGGGTGTTCCGCACCGTGGCCAACTCTTGGCACCCCGACAACTGGGGCGAGGACGGCGCCTGGATGCGGATGTTCCGCAACGCCCGGGTTCGTCTGGGTTAATAGAGACAGCACCAGCGCATAAAAACAGAAACCGGCCAATTGGCCGGTTTTTTTATCCGTGTCGTTACGGCTTGCCGAGCGGTTGGGGGATAAAGTCTCCCCGATCGAGGATCCGCAGACAGGCATCCACCACATCCGCATCGAGCTGATGGCCACGCATCTGGATGATCTGCTCACGGGCCTGGGGAATGCCGAGGGCGGCGCGATAGGGGCGATCCGAGGACATGGATTCGACGATATCGGCGACGGTGAGGATGCGGGCCTCCAGCAGGATCTCATCCCCCTTGAGTCCCAGCGGATAGCCGGAGCCATCAAGATACTCGTGGTGCTGGTGGATCATCCGGGCGATGGGCCAGGGGAAGTCGATATCCTTGAGCACCAGATAGCCGATGGCGGGGTGCTCCTTGACCAGCTCGAACTCCAGCGGCGTGAGGCGCTCCGGTTTGGTGAGAATTTCGGCCGGTACCTGGATCTTGCCGATATCGTGCACCATGGCGCCCAGATAGATCCCCCGCAGCCGCTTCTCTTCCAGCCTGAGCTCCCGGCCGATGGCTTGGGCCAGCTTGGCCACATGTTTCTGATGGCCAGCGGTATAGGGATCGCGCTGCTCCAGCACGGCGGCGATGGCTCCCAGCGCATCTTCCAATGCCAGCTCCAGCTGGCGGGCATGGAAGATCTTCTCCTGTTGCGAGCGCAGATAAGCCTGCTGGGTATGGCGCGCCTGCAGGCCATAGGTGAGGTAGTCGGTCAGCTGGATGAAGAGCTGCTCCTCCTCCTGGCTGAACAACCGTGGTTGGTCGCTGTGAATGATCAGCGCATCGGCCAGATCCTCCTGCAGTGGCAAGGGGATCAGCAGACGGGATCGCAACGGATGGTGGCCGGTATGGGGCCGCTCGTGGAAGATCACCTGATTGAGACGCCGCTGGTGGAGGATGGCCTGGGTGAGGGCCTCATCGTTCAACCACAGCGTTTGTTCCGAGGCATCGGCACTGCCTGCCTGCGCCACGATCCTCGGCGGTTGGGCGAGTTCGGGCTGGCCTTGCAGCACTGCCACTAGCGGAAAACGGTCATCGACGGCAATGGCATCGCAGATATCCTGCAGCAGTTGCGGCTCATCGCCCGGTTTGAGCAGGGCGTGGTGGGCGCGGCTGATCGCCTGCTGGGTCCAGCTGTACTGTTGCAGTTTCTCCTGCTGCCACTTCTGCTCGGTAATGTCTTCGAAGAAGACGCCGACCCCCACGATACTCCCCGCCTCATCACGCAGGGGAAACTTGGTGGTGCTGAGCCAGCGGGCTTCTCCCCCCTTCAGATAGGGCTCTTCGATGTGCTGGTGTATCCCCTCGCGCATGACTCGGGCGTCATCCTCCCGATAGCGTTGTACCAGTTCGGGGGGAAAGAAGTCGCAGTCATTCTTGCCCACCAGTGCCTCTGTTGAGAGGGCGAGATCCGCCGCCAGCAGGCGGTTGCCCGCGATGTAGCTGAATCGGGTGTCTTTGAGCAGCACCCGATAGGGAAGCTGATCCATCACCTGGGTCAGCAACAGCGCCGAGGAGGGGAGCGCATCGGTCAGTGGGTGGGGGAGTGCACAGGAGGTGAGGAGTTCGGACATCTTATCCCGCCTTGTCTGCAAGTTGACTGATGGGAGGGCCGAAGTGGTAGCCGGTCTGCCAGAGCACGATACAGCTGTTGACCACTTTTTCATCGTAACGGATCCCGGCATAGCGGGTCAGTTCGGCAAAGGCGTCACTCAGGGGCATGGCCCGGCGGAACGGGCGATGGGAGGTCATGGCGATCAGCGAATCGGCCACCCGGATAATGCGCGCCTCCAGGGTAATGGCGTTGCCCGCCAGTCCCTGAGGATAGCCGCTGCCATCGAGGTTTTCGTGGTGCTGCAGCACTATGGTGGCGATGGGCCAGGGGAAGTCGATCTGTTTGAGAATATCGTGGCCGGCCTGGGGGTGCTGCTTGATCAGTTCGAACTCCACCGGCCGCAATTCACGTGGGCGGGTGATGATCTCGGTGGGGATCTGCAGCAGGCCGATATTGTGCACCATGGCCGCCAGTCCCAGCGCATCCAGCCGCTCTTGCCGCAGTTGCATGGCCTGCCCGATGGCCAGTGCCAAATCGCGCACCCTCAGCTCATGGCCCACACTGTTGCGATCCTTGTGGCTGATGGCGCTGGCGAGGGCACTGATGGTCTGGAACAGCAGCTCACGCTGGTGGCGCTCGCTCTCCTTGAGGCGGGTGATGTCGACCAGGGTGCCGATGATGCCGGCAACCATCCCCTGATGGTCATAGAAGAGATCCTTGAAACAGATGACCTGATAGCGCATGCCATTGCGGTCATGCAACTGCTGTTCGATGCACTGGGGCTGGCGACTTCGCAGCAACTCGGCTTCTCGCATGCTGTAGGCCTCGGCAAGCCCGACTGGCAGCAGCTCCTCGACCCGTCGACCCAGCAGCGCCTCCTTGCCGATGCCGATCACCTGATTGAAGGCCTGGTTGCAGCCCAGAAATCGCCCTTCGATATCTTTGTAGAACACCGGGATCGGGATGGCCTTGAGCAGGGATTCGTTGAAGTGTTTCAGATCCTTCAGTTCGGCCTGCTGACGCAGGGCGAGTAGCTCGCTGTCCTTGCAGAGGGAAATGGCGCGGGCCAGGTTGCCGAGCACCGGGCTGAACAGATGGCAGACCGGTACGATCTGCTGATGTGGCTGGGGGGCGAGCAGCAAGATGAGATAACCCCCTTCAACCTTGAGCCGATAGGCAAACTGGTAGGGGCGGCTGCCCGGCAGGGGGAGCATCTGTTGCAGCAGGCAGTGCTCCTCCTCGCTGACCCACCCGGGCAGGGTCAGGGTGGTGCCGGTGTGCTGGCGCAGCTGCTCGTCGCCGATCACCTTGAGCAGCTTGTATCCCTCCCGTTGTTGCTGCAATACCGCGCCAACCGGCGTGGCGCAGTGATGCATGAAGCGTTGCAGTACCTTGGTGAGCAGCGCATCCAGCGTGACTTCACGCCCGATGCAGAGCGCCAGATCGCAGACGATGGCCATGGCGTGGTCGTTGTTCATATCAATGCCCCGTTACAGAGAATGGCGCCGTTATGAAATTGGGGGTAATCCCCATGGCGCACGCTGCCAATTTCGCCAAGGGAGAGGGCTCCTGCCAGATCGCCGGCCCCCGAGTGGGTCAGCAGGGTGCGCAGCTCGGTCACCGTCTGCTGGTCGAAGTGCAGCTGGCGTCCTGCGCAGTAGTAGACCTCCAGCAAGTGTGCCCGGGTGAGGGTTTGTTGCTGGTTGAGGCGCCAGGCCAGTGAGCAGGTATGTTCGGTGGCACTCTCTGGCGCCTTCAGCAGGGTGAGGATGCTGTGCTCCGCGACCTCGCCGGCGCAGAGCAGGGCGCCGTCATCGTTTGCCTCGACGGGTATCCTGACAATCACATCCCCGTTGGCCCGCAGCAGGCCCAGTGGCATGTGCACCACGAAACGGTAGAGCTCCTCGCGCACCATAGTGTGCTGGAATTGCTGGCGGATCAGCCCCTGATATTTTTGAAAGGCCGGTTGCCAATCGATGTAGGCAATCTTGTTCGCTTCACTGCTGGTGGCCAGCATTGGTTGGGCCGAGAGTTGGTAACCATGTTCCAGAAAGGGAAAGCTGTTGCTGGGCAGCAGCGTGCAGGTGACCCCGTAGGCAAGTTGCCGTTGATTGTCGAACAGGCAGGCACGGGGGGTGAAGCTGCCGCTGCCTGCGTTGGCGCCGGCATAGTTGACGCGATTGGCCAGTTGCAGATAAAGCGCATCCAGAATGGAGGCGATATTGGGAATGAGGTTGTCGAAGGTCAGAAACAGGGTTGGTGGCGGCGAAGGGGTTGGCCAGGTGGCCAGCATGCTTTCCACCTGTTCCGCAATCAGTTGGGCAAGGGATGCTGCGCTGGCCTGCGGTGTCAGGGGCAGCAGTGTGGCGTGATAGGGGTTGGCTCTGGGCAGTAGCCAGGCCCCTTGCGGCAACAATCCTTGCGCACTGATCAATTGGGGGAAGATGGCGCCATCCAGGGCGATGTTGAAGTCGCGGCACAACTGCTGCAACAGGGGAACCTGCGCGCAATCCTGTTCGGCCAGCAGTATGGTCAGCTTGCCTCCTTGCAAGGGTGCCAGCGTGGCGGCCAGTTCTGTCGGGTTAAATTGGCAAACGTAGTGTTGCTTCATCAATCTGAACTCCATTCCAGAATATAACCAATATATCAATAAGGAATTCAAGAGGGTATGAGGATCTCGCCCGGTTCTGGTTGTATGGCAAAAACCATGATGGGCATCACCCTCGCTGATTGATCTGTCATTTGCTGGCTCGCGGAGTGCGCGATGCTGTCGGGCCGGAAAGAGAAAACCGGCAGCCAAGGCTGCCGGTTTTGCGGGTAATGAGGGGTAGTGACGGTAAAGGTTACTGCAATACCACGTGCTGGAACCCTTGTACCAGGCTGATGACCGGCTGGGGATAGAGCCCCAGCAACACCACCAGCGCTGCAGAGAGCAGCACTACCACACCACCGGAGGAGAGAGCCCAGTCGGCGCTGGCATCGCGCTGCTGCATACCCGGTTCGCGCAGATAGAGGGTTACCATCACCTTGAGGTAGTAGTAGAGACCCAGTGCGCTGCCGAGCACGATGGCACCGGAGAGCCACCAGAGCTGCGCCTCGACGGTGACGCCGATGAGGTAGAACTTGCCGATAAAGCCGAGGGTCATCGGGATGCCCGCGAGTGACAACATCATCACCGTCAGTACGGCAGTCAGATAGGGGCGCTTCCAGAACAGACCACGATAGCTGTGCAGGGAGTCGGCATCCTTGCCGCGATAGGGGCTCGACATCATGCTCACCACCCCAAAGGCACCCAGGCTGGTGAACAGATACATCAGCAGGTAGACCCCGGCTGCTTCCACCGGCATCTGGCCGAATCGGCTCGCCACGATCACCGCCAGCAGGTAACCGAAGTGGGAGATGGAGGAGTAACCCAGCATCCGTTTGACGTTGGTCTGCACCAGGGCCAGCAGGTTGCCGACCAGGATGGAGATGACCGCCATGGCTGCCAGCAGCCAGTGGATCATGGGATCGCTCGCCGCCGGTACCGCCAGATAGAAACGCAGCAGCACGGCAAAGACCGCTACCTTGCTGACGGTGGCGAGGAAGGTGGCGACCGGTGCCGGGGCACCTTCGTAGACATCCGGGGTCCAGAGGTGGAAGGGGGCCAGGGAGAGTTTAAAGGCAAAGCCGACCAGCATTAACCCCAAACCGCCCATCAGCAGCGGGTGGTGAGCAGGGCTCTCGGCCAGGGTCTGCCCCAGGGCGGCAAAGCTCAGGCTGCCTGCCTGCGCGTAGAGCAGCGCCATACCAAACAACAGGAAAGCGGTAGCCGCAGCGGAGAGCACCATGTACTTCACTGCCGCTTCCAGCGAGTGGCGCTCGCGGTAGGCGTAACCCACCAGACCGAACATCGGCAGGGTCAGCATCTCGATCCCGATAAAGAGAGAGGCGAGGTGACGGGAGCAGGCCAGCACCAGACCACCAGCGGTGGCGATCAGCAGCAGCAGGAAAAACTCCTCCCGGTTATCCGGGTAGGCTTTCAGCCAGGACTGACCGAAGGTGCAGGTGGCTAGAGCGCCGATCAGTACCAGTCCCATGTAGAAGACGGCGTAACTGTCCACTTGCAGCAGCGGGGTGACCCCCTGATCCCCTTGCGCCATCACGATGGGCAGCGAGAACAGAGCAAGGTTGAGGCCAACAATGGTCACGGTAAAGGCGGTGGTGACACAGCGGCGCCAGGCGATGGCCAGCATCAGGGCCGCCATGGCCCCGGTGGTCAACAGCAGGGGAAGCAGTGCCAGCAGTTGGGAAGCGGAGAAAGTCATTGCAGGGCTCCAGCAGTCGGCAGCAGATACCAGTGCAGCACGTTGATAAGGCTGCTGCTGGCGGTGTCAATCACGGGTTGGGGATAGAGGCCAAGCAGAACCAGCAGGCCCGCGATCACCATCATCATGGTCAGCTCGCGGCGATCCAGTCCCTTGAGCATGCTCTCATCCTTGGCGGGGCCAAAGCAGGCGCGCTGCAACATGATGAGGGAGTAGACCGAGGCCAGTACCAGACCGAAGGTGGCGACCGCCGTGATGACAGGGGCAACCTGGAAGCTGCCGACCAGGATCAGGAACTCGCCGACAAAGTTGCCGGTGCCCGGCATGCCGAGCGACGCTACCGAGAAGAAGAGCATCACGCCGGGCAGATAGCGCAGGCGTCCCCACAGGCCGCCCATCTGGCGCAGATCCCGGGTGTGCAACCGCTCGTAGAGCTGACCGCAGAGGATAAAGAGGCCGGCAGCCGAGAGACCGTGGGCGATCATCTGCACCACGGCGCCCTGCAGGGCCAGCTCGCTACCCGAGTAGATGGCGATCATCACAAAACCCATGTGGGAGATGCTGGTGTAGGCTACCAGCCGTTTGATGTCGGTCTGGGCAAAGGCCACGATGGCACCGTAGACGATCCCGATCAGGCCAAGCACCATGGCGTAGGGAGCAAACTCGGCGGACGCCTCGGGGAAGAGCGGCAAGGCAAAGCGCAGCAGACCGTAGGCGGCGGTTTTGAGCAAAATACCGGCTAGATCCACCGAACCTGCGGTCGGCGCCTGACTGTGGGCATCCGGCAGCCAGCCGTGCAGCGGTACCAGCGGCATCTTGACCGCGAAGGCGATAAAGAATCCCAGCATCAGCAGCCACTGAACGCCCTTGCTCATCGGTGTATTGAGCAGCTCCAGATAGTTGAAGGTGAAGACTCCGGTGGCATGCTGGTGGGTCAGCACCAGCCCGATGATGGCCACCAGCATGATAAGGCCGCTCACCTGGGTGTAGATGAAGAACTTGGTTGCGGCGTTGATCCGTGATTTGCCGTCAGTGACCGAATGGCCCCAGAGCGCAATCAGGAAGTACATGGGGACCAGCATCATCTCCCAGAAAAAGAAGAAGAGGAACAGGTCCAGCGCCATAAAGACCCCGAGCACGCCGCCCAGGATCCAGAGCAGGTTGAGGTGGAAAAAGCCAATGCGCTGCACGATCTCTTTCCACGAACAGAGGATGGCCAGCACCCCGATAAAGCAGGTGAGGATCACCATCAAGAGCGACAGGCCATCCACCGCCAGATGCAAAGAGATGCCGAAGCGGGGGATCCACGGCAGGCGCCACTCGGCGGCCCAGGCGGAGGCAGCACCGGAGACGCCCGCGCTGTCGAGGCCCGTGGTGGCAAGGGAGAAGTCTCCACTTAGCCAGATGGCACAGGAGAGCAGCAGGCTGGCGCTCATGGAGAGCAGGGCTACCCAGCGGACAAACTGCCCGCCGAGACGCTCCATCTGCCAGCAGAGCAAGCCGCCGATAAAAGGAATTAGCAAGATCCAGAGTAAGGTCACGGTATCAGCTCTCGTTCAAGTTCATATGAGATTGCGCTCCCTGTTCCATCAGGGAGAGCAAACAGCCCGGCTGTACGATCTTCGTGTTGTTCATCGCGTTATCCCAGCAGCAACAGCGCCAGCACCAGCACGGCGCCGATCCCCATGGAGGCGGCATACCAGCGCAACTTGCCGGTCACGGTCCAGGACAGCAGCTGGTTGCCACGCAGAGCAAGCCAGGCGGGCAGGCCCATCATCCAGTCCAGCGGATCCTGCCCGACCAGACGGGTCGCCAGCAGATAGGGTTTGACCCACAGCTGGTCGTAGAGCCAGTCAAAGCCCCAGGCGTTGAACCAGAGGGTGCTGAGCAGACGGCCCGGAGCGCTGTTGGCAATGGAGGTGGCCAGACGGCGCTCACCAAGGAACAGAAACGCGGCCAGCGCGATGCCAGCAATGGCTATGATGCCGGAGGCTACCTCCAGCCCATGGCGACCCTCTTCGATATGGTCCCCCGGGCCTGCGGGGAGTACACCTGCCAGTGGCGGGGTGATCAGCGCGCCTATGCCGGTAGAAAGCACCAGCAGCACCAGCAGCGGCAGATGGTGAGCCAGACCGTGGCCCGCATGGGCTTTGGTCTGCTCTTTGCCATGGAAGGCGATAAAGATCAGCCGGAAGGTGTAGAGCGAGGTGAGGAATGCCCCCGCCAGACCTGCCCACAGCAGCGCGCTTTGGCCAGAGGCTTCTACTTGCCACAGGATGGCGTCCTTACTGTAGAAACCGGAAGTGACCAGCGGCAACGCCGCCAGCGCCGAGCCCCCCACCAGGAAGCAGGCGTAGACCAGCGGCAAACTCTTGCGCAGGCCACCCATCTTGAAGATGTTCTGCTCATGGTGGCAGGCAACGATAACGGCACCGGCGGAGAGGAACAGCAGCGCCTTGAAGAAGGCGTGGGTCATCAGGTGGAAGATGGCCCCTTCCCATGCGCCGACACCCAGTGCCAGAAACATGTAGCCAATCTGGCTCATGGTGGAGTAGGCGAGGATCCGCTTGATATCGGTCTGAACCAGCGCGGCAAAGCCTGCCAGCACTAGGGTGATGGCGCCAACCAGCCCGACCAGATGGAGGATCTCTGGCGCCAGCAGGAACAGGCCGTGGGTACGGGCAATCAGGTAGACACCAGCGGTCACCATGGTGGCAGCGTGGATCAACGCGGAGACCGGCGTAGGGCCAGCCATCGCATCCGCCAGCCAGGTTTGCAGCGGCAGCTGGGCTGATTTGCCGACCGCGCCGCCCAGGAGCATCAGGCAGGCCAGCGACAGGGCAGGGGAGCCCTCGGCAAACAGGGTCGGGGCACGAACCAGCAGCTCGTGGATATTGAGGGTGCCCAGTTCCCGATAGAGGATAAACAGACCGATGGCGAGGAAGACATCACCCACCCGGGTCACGACAAATGCCTTGAGGGCCGCCGCTCCGTTCTTGCGATCCTTGTAGTAGAAGCCGATCAGCAGATAGCTGCACAGCCCCACCCCTTCCCAGCCGAGGTAGACAAACAGCAGGTCATCGGCCAGCACCAGAAACAGCATGCTGGCGATAAAGAGGTTGGTGTAGGTGAAGAAGCGGGAGTAACCCTCTTCTCCGCGCATATACCAGGAGGCAAACAGGTGAATGAAGAAACCCACCCCAGTCACCACCCCCAGCATGGTCAGCGACAGGCCATCCAGTGCCAGCGAGAAGCTCGGGGTAAAGTTGCCCACCGCCATCCATTGCCACAGGCGCTGGACATAGACGCCCCCCTCGGGCGGGTTGCCCAGAAAGTCGATGCCCACCCACAGGGTAGTGAGGGCCGACAGGCCAATGGAGCCTACCCCGATCAGCGCCGAGGTACGCTCACCAAACCGGCCGAGGGAGAAGGCCAGCACCAGCCATCCCAGCAGCGGAAATAGAAAAGTCAGATATAAGAGGCTCATCCGCGCATCTCGCTCACAGTGTCCACGTTCAGGGTGTGGTAACGACGATAGAGCAGCAGTAACAGGGCAAGGCCGATACTGGCCTCCGCTGCCGCCAGAGAAATCACCAAGATATACATGATCTGGCCATCGGCCTGGGCCCAGCGGCTACCCGCCACCACAAACGCCAGTGCCGAGGCATTCATCATGATTTCGATACTCATCAGGATATAGAGCAGATTGCGGCGGATCAGCAGACCGCACAAGCCGATGCAGAAGAGCACCGCGGCCAGCAGGAGGCCGTGCTCCATAGGGATTCCATTCATTGCTGACCTCCTTCTTGTGCAGAGCGGGATGCTGTGCGCGGGACGGAGAGCACTTCACCGCTCTTCTCTTCCCGACCCAGGTGATAGGCGGTTACCAGACCCGCCAGCAGCAGGATGGAGGCAAGCTCCACCGCCAGCACATAGGGGCCAAAGAGCTCGACACCCACCTGCTTGGCGGTCACCTCGGTCACTCCGATCAGGCCCCCGGTCACCCCGAGAATGCCGTGGGCCAGAAAGCCCAGCAGGATCAGCGAGAGCAGGGCAGGGCCCCCCCAGGTCATGGGGGTGAGCCACTTTTTCTCCTGTGCCTGGGCACTCCCCAGGTTCAGCATCATCACCACGAACACGAACAGCACCATGATGGCGCCGGCGTAGACGATCACCTGCAGGGCGCCCGCAAAGGCGGCACCCAGGCAGAAGAAGATCATGGCCACGGCGATGAGGGAGATGATGAGATTGAGCAGCGCATGCATGGGATTGCTGGTGCTGATCACCCGCAGCGTGCTGTAAATGGCCACCAGGGCCGAGGCATAAAATGCCAGTTCCATGATTGACTCCTCAGGGCAGCAGGCTCTTGACATCGATGGGCTTGGCTTCGTTTTCGGCATCCCCTTTCGGCTTGCCGTCGATGGCCATCCCGCTCATGCGATAGAAGTTGTAGTCCGGGTATTTGCCGGGCCCGCTGATCAGCAGATCCTCCTTCTCGTACACCAGATCCTGGCGGCGATACTCACCCATCTCGAAATCCGGTGTCAGCTGGATGGCGGTGGTGGGGCAAGCCTCTTCACACAGGCCGCAGAAGATGCAGCGAGAGAAGTTGATGCGAAAGAACTCCGGATACCAGCGACCATCTTCCCGCTCGGATTTTTGCAGCGAGATGCAGCCGACCGGGCAGGCAACTGCGCAGAGGTTGCAGGCCACGCAGCGCTCGTCCCCGTCGGGGTCGCGGGTCAGCACGATGCGACCGCGGTAGCGGGGGGCCGCATAGACTGCCTGTTCCGGATAGTTGAGGGTTTCACGGGGCCGCCAGGCATGGGAGAAGACCATGGCCAGACTGCGTAACTGGGTGCCGACACCCTGAATAATGCTAACAATTTTCATATTGAGTGCCTCACTGCGTACTTATCAGTACAACTGCCGCGGTGACCAGCATATTGATCAGGGTCAGCGGCAAGCAGACTTTCCAGCCAAACGACATCACCTGGTCAAAGCGCGGGCGAGGCAGGGAGGCCCGCAGCAGGATGAAGAACACCATGAAACAGGCGGTCTTCAGGGCAAACCAGATGAAGGGGGGCAGCCAGGGGCCGTGCCAGCCACCGAAGAAGAGGGTCACGATGAGCGAGGAGATCAGCACGATGCCGATATATTCGCCCACGAAGAAGAGACCCCACTTCATCCCCGCATACTCGATGTGATAGCCGTCGGCGAGCTCCTGCTCGGCTTCTGGTTGATCGAACGGGTGACGGTGGGTGACGGCGACACCGGCAAACAAGAAGGTGACAAAGCCCAGGATCTGGGGCACCACGTTCCACAAGTCTGCCTGTGCCTCGACGATATCCCGTAGGTTGAAGCTGCCGGTCTGGATGACGATGCCCATCAGCGACAAGCCCAGGAATACCTCGTAGGAGAGGGTCTGGGCCGAGGCGCGCAAGCTGCCGAGCAATGAGTATTTGTTGTTGCTCGACCAGCCGGCGAACAGCACCGCATAGACCGCCAACCCCGCGATGGCCAAGATGTAGAGCAGCCCCACATTGAGATCCGCCACGCCCCAGGTGGGGGTGATGGGCACCACCGCAAACGCCAGAATAAAGGCAGTGAAGGCGATGATGGGGGCCAGGATAAAGATCCGCCGATCAGCGAACGGCGGGATCCAGTCCTCCTTGAAGAACATCTTGATCATGTCGGCGGCCAGCTGGAGCAGACCAAATGGCCCGACCCGGTTGGGGCCATAGCGATCCTGCCACAGAGCCAGCAGGCGACGCTCGATGAAGCTCATGAAGGCGCCTGCCCCCACGATCCCCACCAGCACGATCAGTGCCTTGCCCACCTCCAGCAACAGATCGATCAGCGACTCGCTCATGCGATGACCTCCTGCAGGTTAGTGATTGAGGCTTGTTGCAGGGCCGTCGGCAGGCCGTTCACCCCAAGGGGGAGCCCCACCAGACCGGCGCTCAGCTGCTCGCTAAGCCGCAGACGCAGTTGCCAGTGGCTACCGCCCCAGGAGAAGGAAACCTGACTGCCCCCGTGGAGGGCCAGACGCTGCGCATCAAGGGGATTGAGCACCAGCTCGGGTTCGTTCATCCGGGCCTGAATGACCGGGCTGCGAGCGGAGAGCTCCTCACCGCCAAACAGCTGGGCATAATTGACCACTTGCAGCGCATCCTCTGCCTTGAAGGGGGAGGGGATGGTAGTAAACCAGCCAAGGGTATCTTCGCTTGCTTCCAGCAGACGGCGACCCGGATCGCCAGCACGTAGTTTGCCACCCACTTCATCCTGGAACTTGTTCCAGGCGGAGGGGGAGTTCCAGCCGGGCGCCCAGGCAAAGGGCACTTGCGGCAGCGGCTGACGGGCTCCGGCATACCCTTCCATGGAGAAGTTGAAGGGGGAGTCGGGATCTTGCGCTACCCGCGGTTCGCTGACGTTCTGATCCGCCAGCATGGAGGTGCGACCGCTGTAGCGGTGTGGCTCACGTGCCAGCCGCATGCCACGGATCCGCAAGCCTGCGTTGGGCGCCGCTTCCAGCATGGTAGCGAGCAGCGGATTGCTGGTGGCGCAGTCATGATTGACCTGGTCGAAGTTCTGCCAGCGCAGCGGCTTGCGTTCTATCGCCCCTTGCAGCGCCGCCAGCCAGCGCCACCCTTCACGCACCTGAATATCGGCGTTGTAGAAGGCGGGCGCATAGACCTGGAAGAAGCGCTGGGCGCGCCCTTCCATGTTCACCAGAGTGCCATCGGCCTCGGCAAAACTGGCCGCTGGCAGTACCAGATCTGCCTTGTTGGCGGTCGGGGTCGCCTGATGGTCGATGACCAGCAGGTGCTGCAGCCGTGCCAGCGCAGCATCCACCCGGTTGCGCGGCGCGCGGCGGTAGAGATCGTTCTCCAGGGTGACCAGCGCCAACCCCTCTTCTGACTCGATACGCGCAAGGGCGGCTTCGAGTGGCTTGTCTGACAAGGTTTGAGCGCCCAGCATGGCCAGACCCAGCGAGTTGGCCTCCTGGCCAACCAGCGCGATGTTGGCTTCCAGACCTCGGCCTTTCAGGGCGCGGGCAATGTTGCTGGCCGCCTCAAGCAGCGCCACATCGCGGGCACTGGAGCCTGCAATGATGAGCGGCTTCCTGGCGTTGCCGAGCAGCTCGGCCCAGCGAGTCGCTTGTGCCTGCAGCTCGGGGCAGAGGTCGGCCACGGCCGGTGCACTCGGGTCGAGCAGGTTGGCGATGGCAAAGCCAAGGCGCGCCTGATCGGCATAGGGGGCGTGCAGCTTGTCGGCCGCCACATCGTCAAGACGGGTGGTGTCGAGGCTGGTGATGAGCAGCGGGTAGCGCTCATTCTGACCCAGGGTCTGTACGGCGGCGACTTGCCACAGATCCACCTTCATCTTGCGGGCCAGCTCGCGAGCCTTGCCCTTGACGGCTTGACGCAGCGCCAACGCGATACGGGCGGCGCTCATGGTGACATCTTCGCCGAGCAGCAGAATGGCGTCAGCCTCTTCCATGTCCCGCAGGCTCGGAGTCGGCACGCCGCCCTGTTGCAGGATCTGCAGCATCTTCAGCTGACAGGCCCACTCGGCCTGCTCGACGCCAGCGTAGAAGTTGGCTTCACCCACCAGCTCGCGCAGGGCAAAGTTGCTCTCCAGCGAGGCGCGGGGCGAGCCGATGCCGATGAGGCCACGGGCCGTGCGCAGGGCATCGGCGGCTCGGTTGAGGGCGCCATCGACTGTGATGGTCAGCTGGTCGTTGCCATCTTTGAGCAGCGGTTGGCGCGGGCGGTCCGCCAGATTGACGTAGCCATAGCCAAAGCGGCCACGGTCACAGAGGAAGTAGTGGTTGACGCTGCCGTGGAAGCGGTTTTCGATGCGGCGCAGCTCGCCATAACGCTCGCCCGGACTGATGTTGCAGCCCACGGAGCATTGCTGGCAGATGCTGGGGGCAAATTGCATGTCCCACTTGCGGTTGTAGCGCTCGGAGTGGGTCTTGTCGGTGAAGACGCCGGTGGGGCAGACCTCCACCAGGTTGCCGGAAAATTCACTCTCCAGGGTGCCATCCTCGACCCGCCCGAAATAGACGTTGTCGTGGGCACCATAGACCCCGAGATCCTCGCCACCGGCATAATCCTTGTAGTAGCGGACGCAGCGGTAGCAGGCGATGCAGCGGTTCATCTCGTGGCTGATGAAGGGGCCGAGATCCTGATTCTGGTGGGTGCGTTTGGTGAAGCGGTAGCGACGGCTGTTGTGGCCTGTCATCACCGTCATGTCCTGCAGGTGGCAGGCGCCGCCCTCTTCACACACCGGGCAGTCGTGGGGGTGGTTGGTCATCAGCCACTCCACCACGCTCTTGCGAAATTCTTTAGCCTCTTCATCCTCGATGGCGATGTAGCTGCCATCGGTGGCCGGGGTCATGCAGGACATGACCAGACGACCGCGTTTGTCATCGGCATTCTGATACTGTTTGACCGCACACTGGCGGCAGGCGCCAACGCTACCCAGCGCCGGATGCCAGCAGAAATAGGGGACGTCCAGACCCAGCGACAGACAGGCTTGCAGCAGGTTATCTGCTCCGTCTACCTCGTACTCTTTGCCGTCTACATAAATGGTTGCCATACAACTTCCCTGAAACCTGTTTTGTGAAATCTGTGGTGTCGTTACCAGCGCTCGCCCAGCAGATTGGGCTGGATCCCTTTGACCGGCTTGCGGTTATCACCGCTGCCTTTGATCCCGGCCTCGAATTCGGAGCGGAAATATTTGATGGCGCTGGCCAGCGGCTCGACGGCGCCCGGTGCGTGGGCGCAGAATGTCTTGCCCGGGCCAAGGAAACCGCAGAGTTGCTCCAGGGTCGCCAGATCGCCGGATTGCCCTTCGCCACGTTCCAGTGCCCGCAGCAGCTTGACGCTCCAGGGCAGGCCGTCGCGGCAGGGCGTGCACCAGCCACACGACTCGCGGGCGAAGAACTCCTCCATGTTGCGCAGCAGGGAGACCATGCTGATGGAGTCATCCACCGCCATGGCGAGGCCAGTCCCCATCCGGGTGCCGACCTTGCCGATACCGGCGGTATACATCTGGGCATCGAGGTGTTCCGGCAGCAGGAAGCCGGTTCCCGCGCCGCCCGGTTGCCAGGCTTTCAGGCGATAGCCGCTCTTCATCCCGCCGGCGTAATTTTCAAACAGCTCGCGGGCGGTGATGCCAAAGGGCAGCTCCCAGACGCCCGGGTTGTTCACCTTGCCGGAGAAGCCCATCAGCTTGGTGCCGTGATCTTCCGAGCCCGGCAGCGCCAGAGCGTGATACCAGGCGACCCCGTTGCCGATGATGGCGGGGACGTTGCAGAGGGTTTCGACGTTGTTGACGCAGGTGGGTTTGCCCCAGACGCCGGAAACGGCGGGGAAGGGGGGCTTGGCGCGCGGGTTGGCGCGGCGCCCTTCCAGCGAATTGATCAGCGCCGTCTCTTCACCACAGATGTAGCGACCGGCGCCGGTGTGGACGAACAGCTCGAAGTCAAAACCGGAGCCCAGAATGTTCTTGCCCAGTAGGCCGGCGGCCTTGGCCTCTTCCACCGCACGGCGCAGGTGGATGGCAGCATCCACATACTCGCCGCGCAGGAAGATATAGCCGCGATAGGCCTTGAGCGCCCGGGCACTGATGATCATCCCCTCGATCAGCAGATGGGGCAGTTGCTCCATCAGCAGGCGATCTTTCCAGGTGTTGGGTTCCATCTCGTCGGCGTTGCAGAGCAGGTAACGGATGTTCATGCTCTCGTCTTTGGGCATCAGCCCCCACTTCACGCCAGTGGGGAAGCCCGCGCCGCCACGCCCCTTGAGACCGGCATCCTTGACGGTGCTGACGATCTCGTCCGGGCTCATCTGGCCGAGCGCCTTGCGGGCTGCGTCATAGCCCTGTTTGGCCTGATACTCCTCCAGCCACACCGGCTGGCCGTCATCACGTAGCCGCCAGGTGAGCGGGTGGGTCTCGGCGGTGCGTGCCGTGCGGTTGGCGGTGCCAAGAGAGGCGAGGATCTTGTTCTGCGGCAGGCTCATGGGTAAGCCTCCAGGGTTTTCAGCAAGGTCACCGGATCGAGGCCGCCATAGGTATCGTCATCGATCATGATGGCTGGCCCCTTGTCGCAGTTGCCAAGGCAGCAGACCGGCAGCAGGGTGAAGCGGCCATCCGGGGTGGTTTGACCGGGGCCGAGCTTCATCACCTCCTTGAGACCGGCCAGCAGATCTTCATGGCCATTGATGTAGCAGACCATGCTGTCGCAGACGCGGATGATGTGACGCCCTACTGGCTGGCGGAAGATCTGGCTGTAGAAGGTGGCGACCCCCTCCACGTCGCTGGCGGGAATGCCGAGCTCGGCCGCGATGGCGTGAATGGCGCCGTCGGGTACCCAGCCTCTGGCCTGCTGCACGATCTTGAGCGCTTCGATGCTGGCGGCGCGGGGATCTTCGTAGTGGTGTTTCTCGTGTTCGATGGCATCGCGTTCAGCCTGGCTCAGAACGAAGTCGTCCTGTTTGCTGCTGCATGCCCCTTGCCCCTGTGGGGTCTGATTATTGTGACACTGACATTGCTGGCTCATGACTTGACCTTTGGTGGCTTGTCCTTTTACTGCTCGTCCGGCGATCCCGATTCCCGGCCATGGCCGGGAGGGCGGATCACTTAACGGTCCACATCCGACATAACAAAATCGATACTGCCCAGATAGACGATGAGGTCCGACACCATGCTGCCCTTGATCACCGAGGGGATCTGCTGCAGGTGAGCAAAGCTCGGGGTGCGGATCCGGGTCCGGTAGCTCATGGTGGAGCCATCGCTGGTCAGGTAGTAACTGTTGACGCCCTTGGTCGCCTCAATCATCTGGAACGATTCGGCAGCGGGCATCACCGGGCCCCACGACACTTGCAGGAAGTGGTTGATCAGGGTCTCGATGTGCTGCAGGGTGCGCTCTTTGGGCGGCGGGGTGGTGAGGGGGTGATCCGCCTTGAAGGGGCCCTCCGGCATGTTCTTCATGCACTGCTCGATGATCGACATGCTCTGGCGGATCTCCTCGATCCGCACGGTGGCTCTGTCGTAGGCATCGCCATTGCTGCCGACCGGCACTTCAAAGTCGAACTGATCGTAACCGGAGTAGGGGCGCCACTTGCGCACGTCGAAGTTGAGGCCGGTGGCGCGCAATCCGGCCCCCGTGGTGCCCCAGGACAACGCCTGCTCGGTGGTGTAGGCAGAGACGCCTATGGTGCGACCGCGAAGAATGCTGTTGCGCATCGCCGCTTTTTCGTAATCTATCAGCCGCTTGGGCAGCCAGCTTAGCAGGTTGTCCTGCACCAGCCGCTGCCATCCCTTCGGCAGGTCGTGGGCCACACCGCCGATACGGAACCAGGCCGGGTGCATGCGGGCACCGGTGATCGCTTCGATGATGGTGTAGATCTTCTGCCGGTCGGTGAAGGTGAAGAAAACCGGGGTCATGGCCCCCACGTCCTGGATATAGGTCCCGAGGAACAAGAGGTGGCTCTGGATGCGGAACAGTTCCGCCATCATCACCCGGATCATGTCGACCCGCTGCGGCACCTTGATGCCGGCCAGCTTCTCGACCGCCAGCACATAGGGGAGGTTGTTCATCACCCCGCCCAGATACTCGACCCGGTCGGTATAGGGGATGTAACTGTGCCAGGATTGGCGCTCGCCCATCTTCTCGGCACCACGATGGTGGTAGCCGATGTCGGGCACGCAGTTGCGGATCTCCTCGCCATCGAGCTGCAACACCAAGCGGAAGGCGCCGTGGGCAGAGGGGTGGTTGGGGCCGAGGTTGAGGAACATGTAGTCCTCGTTCTCGTTGCCGCGGGCCAGGCCCCACTCTTCCGGTTTGAACAGCAGGTTCTCCTGCTCCATGTCCTGTTTGGCGGCATCGAGCATGAAGGGATCGAATTCGGTAGCGCGCGCCGGGTAATCCTTGCGCAGCGGGTGACCCTGCCAGCTCTTGGGCATCATGATGCGGGTCAGATGGGGGTGGCCATCGAAGGTGATGCCCATCAGATCCCATACTTCCCGCTCGTACCAGTTGGCATTGGGGAAGTGGTTGGTGATGGTGGGCAGATGCAGGTCACTTTCGGCCAACGCCACTTTCAACATCACATCGGCGTTACGGTCGATGGAGATGAGGTGATAGAAGACGGTGAAATCGCTCTGGGGCAGACCGTCGCGATGGCTGCGCAGCCGCTCATCGGTGGCGCTGAGATCAAACAGCATCACGAACGGGGAGGGCACTTTGCGCAAAAAGCCCATCACATCCTGCAGCAGTTCACGGGGGAGCCAGACCACCGGCACGCCGGTGCGTGTGGTCTGCACGGTGAAGTGCTCGGCCCCGAAGTGGGCAAACAGTTCGCCAATGACTTTGGCATCCTTGTGGTCGCTGGGCTGCCACTGGGCCATGGCGTAATTGCTGGGAAAATCACGAGTCAGTTTCATGGTCAGATCTCATCCGGCGTGCGCAGGTTGGTCACATTGATCCGTTCGCCGCGCTTGCGCTCTTTTTCGGCCTGCATCTGGGGACGGTAGATCCCCTGATCGCCCACTACCCAGGAGAGGGGGCGGCGCTCTTTGCCGATGGAGTCCTGCAGCAGCATCAGGGCTTGCAAAAAGGCTTCGGGACGGGGCGGGCAACCCGGAATGTAGACGTCGACCGGCAGGAACTTGTCCACCCCCTGCACCACGGAATAGATGTCATACATGCCGCCTGAGTTGGCACAGGCCCCCATGGAGATCACCCACTTGGGTTCGAGCAACTGTTCATACAGGCGCTGGATGACTGGCGCCATCTTGATGAAGGGGGTCCCTGCAATCACCATGAAATCGGCCTGACGGGGCGAAGCGCGGATAACTTCGGCGCCGAAGCGGGCCACATCGTGGGGGGAGGTGAAGGCGGTACACATCTCCACGTAGCAGCAGGAGATGCCGAAGTTGTAAGGCCAGAGGGAGTTTTTGCGGCCCCAGTTGACAGTGTCTTGCAGCACCTCTTCGAGACGGCCCATCATGATGCCGCGCGTCGCTTCTTGCGCCAGTGGGTCATCGACGGTCTGGCGCTGCTCCTGGGGGTAGCGCTCAACGGGTGCATCCGGGTCAATCCGGGTCAGGGTGTACTTCATGGTGCAACCTCAAGGAAAGGGTCTGTGGTTCAATCACTGTTTTTGTTGTTCAGCTGCGGTTTGCGCGGTGACCAGTCCAGTGCGCCGATGCGCCAGAGGTAGATCAGGCCGATAAGCAGCAGTCCGATGAAAATGGTGGCTTCAATAAAGCCGACCCAGCCACTCTCCCGCACGGAGACAGACCAGGCAAACAGGTAGAGCGCCTCGACGTCGAAGATGACGAAGAACATGGCGACCAGATAGAACTTGGCGGAAAAACGCAGGCGGGCACTGCCGACCGAGTCGACACCAGATTCAAATGGCTTGTTCTTGGTGCGGCCGTAGGCACGACCGCCCAGCAGGGCGGCGAGGCCTATCATTACCAGACAGATGGTGATGGCACCGATGACATAAATGGCAAAAGCCCAATGTTGAGCAGAAATATCAGCAAACATAGAGGTTTTTCCTAACCAAATTAATCAAGTGACTTAACAATAATGTTACGCATTATGACACTTTCGCACTGATTTACATGTCATTTTTACGGGTTAATTATTAATCGGTTAATCGGTAATTAAATTTTGTTAAGAAGCGCACTTTTTTGTTGGTTATGGTGGGCGAGAAAAGCCTGGAAAGCGCAGAGAGTTGCTCCTCGCCATCACCTGAAAGGGGTATGTCGCGTGCGGAGCAGGATCAGATCGGTATCGCGGGCAGGGGGCACAGGCGGGAGAAGAGCGTGATGGCGGGTGAGGTAGGGGGGGCGGCAAGAGCAATAAAAAGAGAGGCTTTCAAGCCTCTCCTGTCATCGCGTTCCGGTTTCGAGCGTGGGGCGGTCAGGGTTTATTGGCGACCAGCAAGACCTGATCCGGGTAGGCGCCAATGGAGCGAAGACCGATATCTCCCGAGGTGATATCCAGATACGCCCGCTGACCAGTGGCGGAAGTTACCGTGCTGCTCATCAGATAGACATAGCCCTCATTGACCTCTTTACCGCCCCCCGCCATGGCGCGCGGGAAAATGGCTTCATTGAGAGAGGGCTTGTAGCAGGCATGCTCGACCAGGGTCGCCAGCTCCTTGATGTCAGGCAGGCGCCACTGGCTGATACCGCCGAAGTGATAGAGAGCATGGCTGCTGTCACTGCGGATCCGCTCCGCCACTTGCAGCCCCTGCTGCCAGTAGTAAACGGTCGGTTCCCCCAGGCAACTGCTGCCACTCCATGTCTGCCCCAGTTTGCAGCGCATCCAGGTGAGGCCGGTGTGTTGATCCGTGACGGTGCCGTTGCCATGGTCAAGAAAACGGGCAGAGGGGGCGGTGCGATCCATGGTGTCATCGCAAATGGCAGCACCGTGGGCTAGGGGGGCCAGCAGTGCCAGCATGGCGAACGAAAAGCGATAAAGGCTCATGATATTCCTCGGATTATTGGGGAGTGGCGACCAGTCGTACCTGCATCAGCTCGATATAGTCATCTTGCTGCACCAGCGCGGGATAGGTGGTGCCTGCATCTTCCCCCAGGAGTAGGGCTGTGCGTTTGCTGATGGGACCACCGGAGAAGCGCTGAGCTGTGTTGCTGGTGGCGCTCCAGTAGTAGCCATGGTAGGTGTCATCTTCCGAGGGGGCGATATCCGGGAAGTAACGGGTATCCACGATGATGCGCTGACCCAGCGGATCCTTGGCCAGGCTACCGTAGTGCATCAGTGACATCAGTTCACCCATGGTGGGCAGCCGCCACTGGCTGATGCCGCAGCGCTGCTCGCCATTGAGCCACTGCTGATACGCGCGGGTGGTCAGCATGGTGGTCAGCGCCTGTGCCCGGGCGAGGGCCGCCAGATCTCCTTCGGCGGTGAGCTGTTCGATCCTCTTATGAATATGCTGGTAGGCCGCTTGCTGCTCGCCTGCGGTCGCCTTGAACTGCTCATCCTCATAGGCAAAGGGTCTGCTTTTCCAGTCAGGACTCAAGGGATCATCCGATTTGACCTCCCACACCAGACCGGTATTGAGATCCTTGACGCACTGCCAGCTCGGCGCGTTGTCGGGGAGAACCTGACCACGATCATCGAGTTTGCGATAGGCAAGCTGGGTACGAGTGCGATTCCAGCTGGCATCTTGTCCCGGATAGTCGTCGGGCTCCTGTTCCAGCAGCGGGTCGTTGCCATCGCTGAAGGTGGTGACGCCGGTGACGGTCAGCAGGTTGCGTGGCTGCTGCTGCACCAGCAGGGTCAGCAGCTCGCTTTGGGTCTCTTCGGCAAACTGGCCGTTGCGCTGCCACTCCTGAGCCAATTGCGCCAGCATCAGGCTGATGGCGCGATAGCTGGTGGTGAGCAACTGGGTCTCCTTGGCGGTGGCAAGGCGTGTGCGGGCCTGTTGCTGCAAGCTGATCGCCACCTGTTGCAGTGCTTGATCAAACTGGCCGAGATCTGCGAGGGCCGCGCGGTCGCTGCCCGGTTGCAGCGGCGCGAGATCGGCCAGCAGCTGGGTCAGTGCGCGATCGGCGGCCACCCCTTCGGCAATGCGGCTCTGCAACAGGGTGCTGAGCAGGGTTGGTTGCAGCCGTTGTGGATCCCCTTTGGCTGCCGGATGTGCCAGCAGCAGGCCTCCGCTCCTCGGTACGAACAGCAGGGGCGAGTTGACGATGTTGGCCGAACGGCTGACCAGGGCCACCGCTCCTTCGCCGCTGACGGCAGGGTCGGCAGGATCACATTGCCAGTTCTGATCCAGATCGGCGCACAGGGTACCGGCGGTTGGCAGGGCGACATCGACCCGGTAGTCCGGGATCGCCAGTGGTGCGTTATCTTCCCCGCCGCCACAGGCGCTGAGCAGGGCTGAGAGGGTTGCAATAACCAGTACGGATGGTTTCACTTCACATTCCTTGATTCGGTCACAGGTTCACGGGGGCGGTAACCCCCGTGGTACAGGATTCAACGGCGCGGGGTGCTCCGGCGCCAGAGGCGGGGCCAGAGGGCCAGCAACAGCAGCAGGGGGGAAGCCGTGCCACCACCTCCTTCATCCTGCTCAAGGGGAATGATGCCGGTGTTGGGCAGGGCTTCATCCTTGTCGCAGCGGGCGCCGACTTGCTGGGCTACCCGCCAGTTGCGCAACTGACCGGTGTCACCGGCGCTGGTGTCGTTGATCTCCAGCAGCCAGCGGCCAGCGAGCGGCTCGCCGTGCAGCTTATCCAGCGATTCGAACGGTACCAGTTCACGGGGGAACTCCCCCTTGAGCCGGGTATGGCTGGCGTAGCCCTTGTTCCACAGGCTGATCCGGGTGCCGTAAGGGGAGGTGAGCCAGATCTCCAGCTGCTCCAGCTTGCTGTGCTCCAGATCGAGGGCGACCACGAATCCGCTGTCGATGCGGGCCTTGCTCTCGGGCAGGGTGAGAGTGAAGCGGGACAGGCCGTGCCGTTCATCGCTCACCGCATCCTTGATCTGGCCACCCTGGCCGATGGCCCGCTGCCAGAGCGGTTCACCGATCGGCAGTTGCAGGTCAAGGCGGGTCTGGCGCTCGGTGGGGCTGGGCAGGGTGAGCTGGAACTGCAGCGGCAAGGTGACTGCCTCGCCACAGGTCAGGTTGCTCGCCGCTTCCAGCGGCAGGGTCCAGCGGGCGGTGCCATCGGCGTTGAGCTCTCCTTGCCAGTGACCATCACCCATGAGCCCCTTGGTCGGGAGCAGGCTGGCGTCAGCCACGGTCAGGGGGCGGCCGCTCTGGTTGGTCAATTCGATGGCGAGGCTCTTTTTCTCCCCGGGCAGCAGGTAGCTGTCATCGGCAAGGCGGGCCGCGATGGGGGTGGGCAGCAGGGCGTGGTGGCGGAAGGCCTGCTCCAGCAGCTTGCCATAGCTGCGATCAGGATAGAGGCGGTTGGCGGTATCCACGGCGACCCGCGCCAGCTGGGGCATCCGCACCTGCGGGCCGAGGCCGAAGTGGGATTCAATCAGCAGGGTATCGAACTCGTCACGGGCTACCTCGCCATACTGTTCAACAGCCTGGCGCAGCGCGGTGAAGAGCGGAGTGCCCCACAGCTGGTCGCCGTTGCTGCCGTTGATGGTGAGGTGAGCCGGATAGAGGAAGCCCGGATGATAGCGCGCCCGCAGATCGTCGAGCTGACGGGGCGTCCGGCCGCTGATCCTGGCATCCCAGTTGAAGACCATGAAAGGCTCGAACTGGCGAGCCTCTGGACTACGCTGGCGCCAGCTGGCGGCCAGATAGTCGCTAAAGCCCTCGCCGATGGCGCCCCAGTCACCCTCGTCTCCCATGTCGGGCAGGATATGGTGCTGCACCGCATGGCCAAACTCGTGCCAGATCACCATGGGATCTTCCGCATCGGGCACCCCGATCCGGCCAATTTCCAACCGGCGCAGGAAGGGGTCATAGAGGGAGTTGTCCTGCTCCCCGGCATCGGTATCGATGGCCAGGGGGCCGCCCATCAGCGTCGGGTAGCCAAGGGATTCCACATGGCGCTGGGCCAGATCCAGATGGTAGTAGCCATTGATATCGAGGAAGGCGGGCTGCTGGTGATCCAGCTGGAAGCCATCGGCATCAGGGCTGCTAAAGGGGGCAGTTTCCGGCGCCGTGCCATCCACGACCCGGGCGCGTGGGCCGCTTAGCAGGTAGGTGTCATCCACCTTTTGTACCGTGAGCGGGACGGTGCGATAGGCCCCGTTGTCCAGCACCAAATCATGGCGCCAGAGCAGATTGTCATCTTGCAGCTGGGTGCGTGGGTCGAGGGCAAAGATGCGGGCTTGCACAGTGGCCGCATCCCCTGCCAGCGGGGCCGGTTCGACTCGGGTGCTGGCCTCTTGCAGCGTGCGTCCCAGCAGGGCGCTGCCATCGCAGGTGACAAACAGCTGCCAGTGGCTGCTCTTGCTGTTGCCCGGCTGACTTTCCACCGCCAGCAGACGCCAGGCCGGAGTCAGTGTGTCGCCATCCTGCCAGTACCAGGGCTGGGCCTCGTCACTGCCGGTGAATTGCCACACAGCGCCATCCAGCGTGGCGGTATAGGCATCCACCCCGGCGCGGCTTGCCTCATCACATGGCGTCGCCTGTGCCTGCATCAGCCGGGTATTGTGATAAAGGCGCCACGGGCGACCCTGCTCATCGAGACTGACGGCGGCCATCAGGCCGGCGATCGGTGCGCCATTGAGTTGCTGGCGATAATGCAGATAGTGGCCCAGCTTGCCTTGGCGCTGATAGGCCGGGGCATCACTCAGGGTGACGCCGAGTTGTTGTTCTAGCCAGAAGCGGGGATCGGCCGGGGCGTCCTGTTCGACAAAACGCAGTTCGGCGGCCTGAGTGGAAAAGCCAGCCAGCCCCAGCAAGAGGGCGGGCAACAGGGGTTTCATAGTGGTACTCCCAATCAGCGGCAGGGTCATTGGTTGATCCCCGCCAGATGCAACAAGAAGGCAAATTCACGAGCCCGATCGCCACCACCGGCGCGGTGGCCTCCCTTCAGTTCGGTCAGCAGCAGGTAGGGGCCGGAGCCCGTGCTGTGCTCCCGCAGGCGGGCCAGCCACTTGACCGGCTCCCAGTAGGGCACCTGGCTGTCGTGCAGGGCGGTAGTGACCAGCAGGGGCGGGTAGGGGGCGCGGTGCAGGTTGTCGTAGGGGCTGATGCGGCGCATCGCCTGATACTCTGCGGGCCTAGCCGGGTTGCCCCACTCCTGGTACTCCTGACGGGTCAAGGGGAGGGCGGGATCGCTCATGGTGCCGAGCATATCGACGAAGGGAACCTGCAACACGGCGCCGCTAAAGAGTGTCGGTTGCTGGTTGAGGGCCGCAGCAACCAGCGTGCCCCCCGCGCTGCCCCCCATGGCAAACAGGGGCAGAGGGGCTGAGTCGGGCGACCAGTGGCGCAGGGTGCTACCTGCGGCTATAAAGTCGCTGATGCCGTTCTGCTTGTGGATGCCCCGTCCATCGCGGGTCCACTGCTCCCCCAGCATGCCGCCGCCGCGCACATGGGCGATGGCGTAGACAAAGCCGCGATCCAGCAGGCTTAACAGCTCTTTCTGGTAGTAGGGGCGCATCGGTGTGCCATAGGCACCATAGCCGTAGAGCAGCACGGCGCGGGGGGCCAGATCCTTGCGCCACACCAGCGAGACGGGCACCCAGGTGCCATCGGCAGAAGTGATCCAGCGACGCTCGCTTTGATAGGGCAATGCCTTGTCGTCACCGGTGTGCTGGTCGTTGATCCACTGACCGCTGGTCAAATCCAGCCAGCGCTGGCCGGGGGGCTGGCTCAAACCCTGACTGCGCACCAGAATGCGGTCGCTGGCTGGGTCATGTTCTCCTTGCAGCCAGCCGGTACCGGCGCCACTGGCCAGCGGCAGGCGCTGGCGTTCATGGCCGTTGCGATCGAGCAAGGCGAGCCAATCCTCCCCCTGCTGGCGAAACTGCACCACCAGATGGCGATCAAACAGTCGCCACTTCTCGGGATCGCCGAGATCCTCCCCTTTGGCGGGCCACAGGCGTTGCCACTCACCGAGCGGTGTGTTGGCTGAGTAGAGGGCAAACGCCCCCTCCCGGTTGCTCTTGATCACCCAGCCGGATTGACTGTCCAGATAGTATTCCACTCCGCGCTGGCGGGGTTTGACCAGCTGCGGCTTGCCCGAGTCGAGCAGGTATTGCTCCGAGCTGTCGTGGTTGTTGCCCTGCAACACCAGATGCTGGCCATCCGTGGTGCGATAGAGGCTGAGCAGCCAGGCGGGATCCTGCTCCTCATAGAGAGTCTGCTCCTGGCCATCCTGCCAGCCGCGCAGCTGCCAGGGGCGCAGGGTGTAGCGCTCGTTGGCGATGGTGTAGAGGGTGCGACCATCTTGTGACCAAGCGAGATCAGCGCTGCGCTGCGCCAAACTGGCCAGCGCCTTGCCGCTCTGGAGATCGAGCAGGGTGACCTGATAGTCGAGATCGCCGCGCCTGTCTTCGGCGATGGCCAGCGTGCGGTTATCCGGGCTCAGGGCCCAGCCGCCCGCTTCGTAATAGCCCTCACCCGCTCTGGCGGGAAGCCGTTGTTGCACCTTGCCCCCGTGGCGTTGCCAGAGTGAGCCATCCGGGCGCAGCAGCCATGCCTGATCGCCGCGGACAAGCCAGTTCTCTGGCACAGATTCCCCCACCGGATGACGGGCAAACTCGGCGCGCAAGGTTGCTTCCAGCGGCTGCTGCGCGGCGAGCTGCAGCTCGCTCCAGCGATTTTGCTGCTTGAGCAGGGCGAGAATGGCCGGGTTGCTACGGCTCTCGTCCCGCAACCAGAAGTAGGGATCCTGGCGTACGGGATTGCCTGAAATCAGGTGCGATTGGGACGGGATCGGCGGTGGCAGGGCCTCTTGCGCCCACGCCAACGGGGCGGCCAACAGGGCCGCCATGATTACATGATGCTTCATCACATCCCCACGAAACGGTAGCTGAGGCTGGCTGACAGGTAGCGGCCGCTCTGGCTGTAGAGGGAGGTATCGCTGCCAGCCGGAAGTCCGGCCACATCCTGATAGCGGACGTAGCGGGTATCGAGCAGGTTGCCGATGGTGGCATTGACCTTGAGCGCCTCGGTGATCTGCCAGTCGCCGGTGAGGTCCAGGCTGAACCAGCCTGCGCTGCTCTGGCAGGCACCCTTGTAGCCAGTCTGCGCACTGGCGCACTGGGGCACCCTGGTCATGGCCGCTGCATAGTTGCCACTGAGCTCAACCCCCCAGTCGAGCTGTTGCCAGCGCAGGGTGGTGTTGCCTTCCAGCGGTGTCTGGGTACGCAACGGCTCGCCGCGGTGATCCTTGCCATCCATCCAGGCCAGATTGGTCGAAAGCTCCCACTCGTCGCTCAGCCAGAGGCTGGCGGCCAGCTCGGCGCCCCAGGTTTCTGCTTTGGCGACGTTGCGATACTGGCGCAGGAAGACACCGTCATCGAGGCGGAAACCGGTTTGGCGCCAGTCGATGAAGTTGTAGTAGCGGTTGTAGAAAACGGCTGGTTTGACGCTCCAGTTGTCACTTTGGCCATTCACTCCCCACTCCAGACTGTGGCTGGTCTCCTCCTTGAGGTTGGGGTTGGCAATGATCTCGAACGGCGGCATGGCAAAGTAGTGGGGAATGTTGCCGTAAACCTGATCGTAAGCGGGGGCGCGGAAGCCGTTGGCATAGCTGAGCCAGCTGCGCCATGTCTCGTTGAAGCGGTAACTGGCCGCCAGACTGGGGGAGATGTGGTCGCTGTGGTTCTCGGCCAGATTACTGTCCGGTGCGCGCAGGCGCTGGCGGTCAAAGCGCAGGGTCGGGGTAAACTGCCAGCTGCCCAGATCGATCACATCGCTCAGCCAGATGCCATCGCGGCGGGTCTCGGCCTTGCTGAAGGGGGCTTTCTGTCCCTGAGTGGTGATGCCATCTTCCAGGGTCAGATTGCTGACCGGCCGCTCGTGGTTGGCCTGCTCCAGCTCCACACCGTAGCTGAAGGTGTGATCCAGCGAGCCGGTGCTCAGCTTGCTCTGCAGCTCCAGCTCACTGCCAAGGCGCAGCTCCTCGAATGTGGAGAGGGTGCGCTGGCTGCGATATCTGGGATAGCCGCTCAGGGCATCGTTGCGCAGCAGCTGGCGCTGGTTGGCTTCGTTGCGTGACTGGTTGCCAAACAGGCTCCAGTTGAGGGTATCGACCATGCCCAGATCGCTGGCTTCCCAGCTGAACTTGCCGCCCTGGGTGCGCTGATCGCCATCTTCCTGAAAACCGACCACGTCCCAGCTGCCATCGGGTTGGGGCACCGCTTTGGGCCCCATCTGGCGTTTGGCGTGATCCTCGTAGTAGTCCAGCTCCAGCCGCAGAGCGTGATGGGCATTTAGGGGGAGGCGGCTGCTGGTGGAGGCACTCATGCCATCCAGATCCGCCGGAATGCGGTTCTCTTCAAAGTTGGCGGTTTCGTTGCCACGCCAGCCGGAGAGGCGCAACAGATGTTCGCTCTCCAGTGCCCGCATCGCGCCGGTCATGCTGAGCTTCTTCTTGTTGCTGTCGCCACCGTAGAGGGTCTTGGCCGCCAGATAGCTATCTTGCTGTTGCAGATAATCTTCCGGCTGCTTGGTATTCATCACCACGGTACCGCCGATGGCATCGGAGCCATGCAGGGAGGAGCCGGCCCCCTTGGCCACCTCAATCTGTTTGATGTCATCGAGATCGAAGTTGAAGCGACCCACCTTGTCATTGATGTTGTCGGCGCCAAAGCCGTCACTGACGCGCACCCCATCCTTGATCAGCAGGATACGGTTGCCACCGATGCCGCGCACGCTGATGTTTTGCGGTCGCCCGGCAGAGCCGGTGACCGAGACACCGGGGATCTTGCGAAACACATGAGTCAGCTCGCTGGCGACCTGACGGTCCAGCTCTTCCTGGGTGATGACGGTGATGGAGCCGGAGACATCGGAGAGTTTCTGTTGTACCCGTTGCCCGGTGACAATGATGGTGTCGTCGCTGCGAGCCTTCTCCACAGGGGGAAGATCGGCCGCGCCAGCGGAGGCACAAAGGAGTGCCGGCCATGCCTGAAGCAGTTTGTTCATAATGATAATTGTTTTTATTTAAGCCTGAGGGGCGGCATTATTGCAGAGGCCTGACCACTTGACAATAAATGGCAATCATTATCATTAAGATCTTATGGTGTTGATATTATTGAGTTATTTGTTTTTAAAAAAGAGGCTCCCGCGCGAAGCGGGAGCGGGGGGATCAGGGCTTGAGCAGTTGCAGCGACTCTTCTGCGGCCTTTCCTTGGGAGAGGGTGATATCGACCCGGCGGTTCGCCTGGCGATGTTCGGGGGTGTCATTGGCAAAGCGGGGTTGGGTGTCGGCAACACCCTGAGCGATGACTCGTCTGGCATCCAGCTGGGGGTTGGTCAGCATGGTCTGCACGATGGAAGAGGCGCGCAGCACCGAGAGCTCCCAGTTGTTGCGATAGAGCTCCACCGGCGCCTGGGAGTTGTCGGTATGACCGGTGACCACTACCTGCCCCGGGATATTGGCCAGAATGCCGGAGATCTTATGGACCAATGGAACGAACTGAGGCTGCAGGAACGCCGAATCGGCGGGAAACAGCGCCTTCTCGCCGATGCGGATCACCAACTGACTGCCGAGTTGCTCGACCTCCAGATCCTTCGATTCGATCTGAGCCTTGAGTTGCTGCTCCAGCTTCTGCTTGGTCACCTGCACCCACTCCTGCTCCTGGGTCTTGTGGGGCCAGGCTTCGGTGGCGCTCGGTTTTTCAGAGGCACCTATGGTCTCGTTGAAGGGGTCCGATGCCGCCATGGGGGCATCTTTCTCCAGCACAGTCTCCTCTTTCGGGCTGCTCGGCGTAGTTTTTGATTCTGGCTCGAGAATCCCTGTGCCCCCCTGCATCAAAGGTGAGCCGGCAGGCGGGGAGATGAGGCCGATTTTACCCAGCGACTCGATAAAGCCCTGGATAAGCACCCGGGTTTCGGACTGCTTGGCCATGGCAAAGGAGTAGAGCACCACAAACAGGGCGAACAGCAGGGTCATGAAGTCGGCATAGGAGACCAGCCAGCGTTCGTGGTTCTCCGGCGCTTCAGCCTTTTTCTTTTTGGCCACCGTGACCTCCCAGATAAGGTTCGAGGGTAACTTGCAGGCGCGCCTGGGATTCGCCATCCACGATGCAGAGAATGCCGGTCAGGGTCATCTCCTTGTAGTGGCGGATCTGGTGGGCAAACCCTTTGTAGCGGTTGCCGAACGGCAAGAAGATCAGGTTGGCTGCGGATACCCCGTAGATAGTGGCGATAAAGGCCACCGCGATGGCGCCGCCCAGCTTGTCGGGGGCATCCAGCAGACCCATGGCGTGGATCAGGCCAAATACCGCCCCGACGATCCCCATGGTCGGGCAGTAGCCGCCCATGGCTTCATAGAATTTGACCGTCTGTTCGAGATCTTCCTGCTCGAACTCGATCTCGTTCTCCAGCACCTCGTGTATCTTGGTTTTCTCGTAACCATCAACCATCATCTGCACCCCTTTCTTCAGGAAAGGATCCTTGATCTCCTCGATCATCCCTTCCAGCGCCAGCATACCGCTGCGGCGGGCGTTGCCTGCCAGGGTCTCCAGCAACTGTGCCTGTTCCAGCAGGTCGAGTTTGAGGGGGGAGAGCAGCCATTTGAAACGCTTCATGGTGCTGCCGACGACGGAGAAGGGGAACTGGGTCAGCGCAGCACCTATGGTGCCGCCTATGACAATAAGAAATGCGGGCAAATCGAGCAGTGCACTGGGATGACCACCCTCGATCATGTTGCCGCCAAGGATGGCGATCAACGCCAGTACCAAGCCAATCAAGCTCATTTTTTACACATCCCTGCATGTTGATAATCGCTAGTGTAGCTACTTAAGTATCAGTTTTTCAAAATGATATCCAATCGCTGAGCAATTAATGGGCACTGGGTAACGTCCATAAAAGAAGGAGTGTTGCGGCCATAAGATGGCATTGCAATCATCTTGTTGCTCCTGTTGTGACAGGAAGGAACGCTTGTCGGGTGGGGCAATCACAAAAGCAAGGTAGGGGGCGGTAGCTGGCAATACGAAAAGCTCTGATATTCCATCAGTGCTTTGCAAACTGGGGGATGAGTGCGTGGATGATCTGCCACTGCGTGGCTCTGGCTCACTTGTCGGCATAGGTGTTTGCCGGAAAGCAAAAAACCGACCCTGAGGTCGGTTTTTTTAGATTTGGCGGTGAGGGAGGGATTCGAACCCTCGATACGTTGCCGTATACACACTTTCCAGGCGTGCTCCTTCAGCCACTCGGACACCTCACCAAATTTTCGTTCGCTGCGCTGTTGCGCTGGAACGGGGCGTAATTTAGGGGAAAGGGCTGTGTGGGTCAACCTCTTTTCCCCTTATTTTTCATAATCTTTTCCGAATGCTTAACCCTTGTGCAGAATGCCGGTTTTTTAAACCGGATCAGGGCTTGTCGAGGATGATCAGACTGTCCGGCAACTCGTTTTGATCCCGGGTGGCCGGGAAGGCGTCGGTCAGAATGGCGCTAACGCGCTCTACGCACTCCAGAAAACCCTGTTCGATCTCCTTGTTGCGCACTCGTGCCACGAAGTCGTCGATGATCTCCTGCCACTGGCCGTTGTCGATATGCTGGGCGATGCCGTCATCCACCAGTATTTCAACATAGTGCTCGGCGGCCGAGACGAAGATCAGCACCCCGAGCCGGTCGCGGGTGCGGTGCAGCCCCTGTTCGACAAATTGCAGGCGAGCCATCAGGGCCGCCCGGTGCTGGCGAACCTTCTTCGGGATGAGCCGCATCTTGATGGGGGTCCAGTGGAACAGCAGGCTCAGCAGCAGCCAGACCGACCACTGCACCAGCAGGATTTCGTACCAGCCGAGCCAGAAGCCGAGCTGGAACACCAGCAGGGGGGTGAGCATCGCCAGCAGCGCCGCCCAGAGGGTGGGAATGTAGCGATAGCCATCGCTGGCCGGGGCCAGCACGGTGACCAGTTCAGCATCAGTCTCTAGCTCCGCTTCGCGCACCTTGGCCTGAAGCGTGTGGAAGAACTGTTTAGAAATCATGATTTGTCTCTTTACTCCTGTTACCAGCCACCGGAGGCTCCGCCGCCGCCAAAACTGCCGCCGCCACCGCTGAATCCGCCGCCAGAGCGACCACCAAAGGAGCCGGCACCCAATCCACCAGCCATGTAGGTCGACCGACGTCGTCCTCCTGGCCCACCGCCACCACCGCCGCGCAGGTTGTGGAGCACGATCATCGCAATCACCACCAGAATAAACAGCCAGGGGCCGCCACCGTTGTCACTCTTTGGCTGCTCGACCGGCTGATATTCCCCGGCGAGTGCCTTCATGATGCTCTGGCTGCCCGCCATGATCCCGGCCACCATATCGCCGCGCTTGAAGGCGGGCAGGATGCGGCCATGGATGATGTTGGCGGCGATGGCGTCGGGCAGGGCGCCTTCCAGCCCGTATCCCACCTCGATCCGCACCTTGCGCTCATCCTGGGCGATCAGCAACAGCACGCCATTGTTCTTGCCTTTCTGGCCGATCCCCCAGTGGCGACCGAGTTGGTATCCGTACTCCTCGATGGTCTCCCCATCGAGGCTATCGACGGAGACCACCACCAGCTGGATGCCGCTGCGCTTTTCAAAGGCCGCCAGCTGCTGGGTCAGTTGATGGGCCTGTTTGCGGGACATCAGACTGGCTTCATCCACCACCCGTCCGCTCAGCGTCGGGAAGTCTGGTGCCGCTTGCAGGGCACTGGCCCAGAGCAGCAGACAGGGAAGAAACCAGCGCAGCATCATCTTCATTGGAAGCTGACCTTGGGCGCCTCATCGGCACCGGGTTTGGCACTGAAACTGGGTTTGGCCTCCAGATCCGAGTAGAGCAGCTTGGACCAGATAACGCCGGGGAAGGTGCGGATCTCGGTATTGAACTGGCGCACCGCCTCGATATAGTCGCGGCGAGCCACCGAGATGCGGTTCTCGGTCCCTTCCAGCTGGGCTTGCAGGGTCAGGAACTGCTGATCCGCTTTCAGCTCGGGGTAGCGCTCTACCACCACCATCAGGCGGGAGAGGGCGCTGGAGAGCTGGTTCTGCGCCGCTTCAAACTCCTTGAGCTGGGCAGGATCGCTCACCTGTACGCTGCCGACCCGGGCTCGGGCATCGGTGACCGCCTTGAGGGTCTCCTGCTCATGGCTGGCGTAGCCCTTGACGGTGGCGACCAGATTGGGGATGAGATCGGCGCGGCGCTGATACTGGTTCTCAACCTGCCCCCAGCTCGCCTTGACCTGCTCATCCAGGGTCGGAATGTTGTTCATGCCGCAGCCGGTCAGGCCGAGCAGCAGGGTCAGGGTCAACAGGCTCTGCGTGGTTCTGCGCCAGAGTGATGTGGCCATCTTGTTGTTCTCCTTTGGTATTTCGAGTCGATAGTGCGCCATGGATGGTGTACGACCAAGCGTGCACCACCATACCAGATTGGGGTCAGTTGCCACAACGCGCAGGTAGCTCAGGTCGCTTGTTGATGCCGGAGACCTTGGGCAACTGGGGCTTGTCTTTGAGCCAGGAGGCCAGCTCTTCCCCACAGCCATTGCCGGGCGGAATGGGGGCCTGTGGTTCGCAATCGGGGCTGCCTACCGGGCAGCGCAGCCGTACGTGGAAGTGGCTGAAGTGGCCCACCCAGGGGCGTAGCTTGGCGACCCAAGGCTCGCTACCAGCCTGCTGGCAGACCGCGGATTTGATCACCGGATTGACAAAGATGCGGGCCACCTCGGGCTTGCTGGCCGCCAGCCGCAGCAGGGTGAGCTGCTGTGGGCCAAAGCGGCCCGGCAACATCTTGTAGCTGGGTTCGTCGATCAGTGCCCACTCCTTGGGGGCATCCTGCTCCCATTTGCTGATGGGGCGGTTGGCCATGCGAAACCAGATATCGGCATCAAGGCCAGTCTGGTGGCTGCGATGGCCGGAGGTAAAGGGGCCGCCACGGGCCATCGCCAGATCGGCGATATAGAGATCCGGCAGCCCGGCCATGCGGGTCTGGTTGGCCAGCGCTTGCAGATAGTGGATGAGGTCGGGGTGGCCGTAGTAGCGCAGCCGTTTGGTGCGGATCACCTGATAACCCGGCCCTTCGAGGGGTAGGGATACGCCGTTTTTCAGGCAACCGGCGGCATAACCACCGATGGCTTCCGCTTGCAATACAGTCGCCAGCAACAGGGACGTCAGCATGTGCGTGCTCCTTGTCTTGCTTCGAGTCGGCTCAGCAATACGAACAGACTCAAACATATAAATAAATAGGCCGCGGCCACCAGCAGCCAGATCTCGTAGACCAGTCCGCTGGAGTTGGCCATCTCGGTGCCGACGAAGGTGAGCTCCTGCACCGAGATAAGGGAAACGATGGCGGTATCCTTTACCAGCGCAATGAGCTGGCCGGTGAGGGGGGGGAGCATCAGCAGCATGGCCTGCGGCAGGACCACATGGCGCAGCCGCACCCAGGGAGAGAGCCCGAGGCTCTGCGCCGCCTCCCACTGGCCACGGGGAATGGCGGCCAGCCCGGCGCGGACGATCTCGGCGACGAAGGCTGCGCTTATCATGCCAACGCAGAGGGTGCCTGAGATAAGGTTCTCCCAACGGGCTGGTGGGCCAAACAGCGCCTCTTGCCACGGGGAGAGTGATACGGTGCCGAGCCAGCGGGAGAGGCCGCTCGCAGGCAGCAGCTGGTTGGCGATAAAGAAATAGAAGATGAAGATAAAGACCAGCGGCGGCAGATTGCGGATCAGCTGGATAAACAGGGTCGCAGGCATCACCAGCCAGGGGCGGCGGCTGAAGGCGGCTACCCCCAAGGCAGTGCCGAGCAGCAGCGCCAGCACCATGCCGAGCAGGGCGATGCGCAAGGTGGTGAGCAGACCACTGAAAAAGTAGGGCACCTCGCCGTGAGGGCCGGGGGTGAACAGCAGGTCGAAGGCCTCATGCCAGCGCCACTGATAGGCCACCCCGATGTGCAAGCGGCTGGCCAGCCAGAGGCCAGCCAGCAGCAGGATCAGGGCGATCGCCCCATCCAGCCAGTTGATGTTCCGACATGCCCCACGGACGATGCGCCGGATGGTCTCTTTTAGAGCAATCAGCATCAGGGGTTGGCGACCTGCGCTTCCCAGGCCAGCGACTTGAACCAGTAGTCATGGCGCGCCTTGAGCCAGCCATCGGCCTGACGGGCGGCGATCCACTCGTTGAACTGCTCAGCCAGGGCATCATCCCCCTTGCGCAGGGCAAAGCCTTCATCGCCTTGTGCCAACGGTTCGGCAAACGGCATAAAGAGGGCATCCGGGTGGCGCAGCGCCTCTTGCTCGGGTTTCGGGGAAGAGGAGAGGGCGCCGTGGGCGCGGCCGTTCAGCACCTCCTGAAATACCTGTGACTCGTCATCAAACTGGCGCAGGGTGGCCTTGGGGAAGTGTTCTTTTGCCACCTGTACCGGTGAGGCGCCACGACGTACCGCCAGGATCACCCCGCGCTGGTTGAAGTCCGCCACGGTTTTCTTCTCTTTGGCCATGGTGCTGGAGGCGGCCAGCTGCACCCCCGAATGGGAGTAGGCCTGGGTGAAGCGCACGCTCTTCTCCCGCTCGGGGGTGATGGTGAGGCCGCCGATGATGACGTCATATTTTTTCGCCAACAGGGAGGGTATGATGCCATCCCAGGCGGTAGGCACGAATTCTACCTGCCAGCCGTTATCTGTGGCGAGGCGACGGGCCACGTCAATCTCGAAACCGATCAGGGCCCCTTGCTTGTCGCGCATCGCCCAGGGGGCGAAGGTGGACATGCCGACCCGCAGGGTACCGCTCTGCTCGATCTGCGCCTGGGTGTCGGATGGGGCAGTTTCTGCCAGTGCCGGAGTGAGCAGGCTTGCCAGCAGCAGGGCTGCGCCCGACAGGGTGGTCTTGAATGACAGATTCATGGTTAGCGTCCTTGTTGATCCGGATTCAGGTGACGGGCCAGCGCCCGCGAACAGGCTGACAGCGTCAGGGTTAACAGCAAATAGAGGGCAGCTACGGTAAACCACACCTCAAAGGTCAGAAACGTATCGGCAACCAGAGTACGCCCTTCGTTGGTCAGATCGAAGATGGCGATCACACTCACCAGCGCCGAATGTTTGATAAGGGAGACCAGCTCGTTGGTGAGCGGCGGCAAGGTGATGCGCACCAGCTGGGGCAGGATCACCTTGCGCAGGGTGATGGCCCGTGACAAGCCAAGCGACTGGGCTGCCTCCCACTGTCCTTTGGGAATGGCCTGTACACCTGCACGCAGCACTTCGGCGGTGAAGGCCCCCTGATAGAGGGAAAGGCTCAACACGGCGCAGGCAAGGGGGGCCAATCCCAGCATGGGGCCCAGCAAGAAATAGAGAATATAGAGCTGCACCAGCTGGGGCGTGGTGCGCACCAGCGCCAGATAGGTGATGGCGAGCCAGGGGCCGAGTCTGGAGGGAAGCAGCCGCAGGCTAACCACGCACACACCGACCGCCATCGTGCCCAACAGACTGAGCAGCGCCACCTGCAAAGTGACCAGCAGGCCGTTTAGCAAGGGGCCGGCATAAAAGGTTCCCTCATCCCATTCGCCGAGAAAGGGCAACACCCGCTGCCACTGCCACTCATAGCCCATCTGGCGAGCGCCGCTATAGAGCGCCCAGCCGAGCAACACAGAGAGCATCACTGTGCCCGACAGCCAGCCAAGCAGGCGGGGGCGTTTGAGCCTAGCCATGATAGCTGAGCACCTGTTCGAGGAAGGCCCGGGTGCGCGGGTGCCGGGGGGCGTTGAACAGCTGGGTGGGCGGTGCCGACTCGATGATCTTGCCCTCGTCCATAAAGAGCACCCGATCCGCCACCTGACGGGCAAAGCCCATCTCGTGGGTGACGCAGATCAGGGTCATCCCCTCGTCAGCCAGCTCGCGGATCACATCGAGCACTTCGCGGATCATCTCGGGGTCGAGGGCGGAGGTGGGCTCGTCAAACAGCATCAGCTCGGGTTGCATGCAGAGGGAGCGGGCGATGGCGACCCGCTGCTGCTGGCCGCCGGAGAGCTGGTGTGGGTACTTGTCGGCCTGCGCCTGAATGCGTACCCGCTCGAGCAGCCCGAGCGCCCGGGCTTTGGCCTCCTGAGGTCGCAACCCCAGGGTATGCACCGGCGCCACCATCAGGTTTTCCAGCACCGTCATATGGGGGAAGAGGTTGAACTGCTGAAACACCATGCCAACCCGACCTTGCAGGCGGCGCAGGTAGGAAGGGGTCACCGGCTCGCCAAACAGGAACAGCTGGCCGTCGTCGATCCCCTCCAGCCCGTTGATGGTGCGGATCAGGGTCGATTTTCCCGAGCCTGATGGGCCACAGATAACCCACTTATCTCCCCGTTCAATGGTGAGATCGATGTGATGAAGAGCCTGAAAGTCGCCATAGAATTTGTCGACGCCACAAAAGCGCACACAGGGTTGCGAGCTGGTCAAGAAGCGGGTTCCACTGAGAATCATTTACGCCATGGTATTGATTTTATAGGGGGATGACAAAGAAAACCCCCTTGTCAGCATCCTGATGGCTATTCACAATGGCGCCATTTCGTGATGACAGGAGCTTTTCATGCGTATTACATCCTTGCTTGCCGGTTCGCAGGTGCAGCTGTTGATGCCGCCAGCGGTTCGCTATCGCTGCGTCATTTTTCTGCTGTTGCTGGTGAGTTGGGGCGTGGTGGTGGCCTCCTTGTGGGATGGCTGGGGCGCCATGGCGCTGCTCAACTGGGTAGGCGTGGTCTTTGGTGGCATCACCGGGATCATGGTGTCGCTGCCCCGCAGCTGGCAGCCCTGGCGCCTGGCGGAGCTGGGGTGGGATGAACAGCATATCTATCTGCTCAATGGGAATAAGGATGAAGCGCTGGCGCTGCCCCGCAGCCAGCTGGTGGCGCTTGAACGGGAGCGGCGAGTGGGCCACGACGGCCAGTGGCTCGACTTCAGCCTCGATCTGCAACTGAGTGAAGAGGAGCTGGCGGCGGCTATGGCCTTGCTGGATCTCAAGGCGGGTGAGCTGCATCTGGTGAGCCCGTCTGTCTATCGCTTCGGCTTTAAACGGGCCTGGCACGGTCGCCGGATGCTGGCGCAACGGTTGTCAGATCTGCAATCGGTCTGAGTCGACTATTTTCTCGACAATTCCCGGCAAAGCTCGGATACTGCCAGTGACTCGAATTGATCTTGTCTGCACTGTTACCCCAAGAGATCAATCACTTGACGACAGTGTGGAGAAGGCCACGGCATGAAGCCATGGCAGGTCCGGCATAGGGGTTGTGCCCTTACCGTTATGCTGGGAATTGCATAGAGAAGGCACCTTGAATCGAGAGTGGATGGCATGAAGATTTACGTAGGAAATCTGTCGTACCGGATGACGGCCGACGAACTGAAAACCCTGTTCAGCCAGTTTGGACAGGTCGACAAGGTTGATATCATCATCGACCGCGATACCGGCCAGTCAAAGGGGTTTGGTTTTATTGAAATGCCGGTCAATGGTGATGCCGAGAAGGCCATCGCTGGTCTGCATGGCACAGAAGTCGGTGGCCGTACCATCACCGTCAACCAGGCTAAACCGAAGACAGATGCTCCCCGTGGTCGCCCGCAACAGCGCCACCGCTAAGGTGCCTCGGCAATAAAAAAACGGCATGGGTTTCCCCCATGCCGTTTTTGTTTCTGGACGTTTTGCTGTTATCAGGGGACGTCGTAACCGAGCGCTGCCTTGCGGATGCGGAACCACTGCTGGCGATTGAGGGCGATGGATTCGGCGGCCACGGCGGCGGCAATCCGCTCCCGTTTGCCGGAGCCAATCAATGGCAGCGGCTGGCTTGGCAGCATCATTACCCAGGCGTAGACCACCTGCTCGATAGTCTGGGCGCCCACTTCCTGACGGATCTGCTCCAGTTCGGCACGCAGCGGGGCATAGGCGTCATCGCTGAACAGTCGGCCGCCGCCGAGACATGACCAGGCCATCGGCTTGATGCCAAGCTGCTGGCACTGATCCAGGGTACCATCGAGGGTCCCTTCCTGATGAAGCGGCGAGATCTCCAGCTGGTTGGTGACCAGCGGGAAGGGGAGGCGCGATTGCAGTAGCTCGAACTGACGGGCGGTGAAGTTGGATACCCCGGCGTGCTTGATCTTGCCCGCCTGTTTCAGGGTGATAAAGGCGTCGGCCACTTCATCTGCGTTCATCAGGGGATCCGGGCGGTGGATCAGCAGCAGGTCCAGATGGTCGGTGCCGAGCTTGCGCAGCGAGGCCTCGGCGCTGGCGATGATATGGTCCTTACCTGTGTTGTAATGGTTGAGAGCATGCTCCGGCTTGGCGGTGAGGGCGATGCCGCACTTGGTGACGATCTCCATCCGGCTGCGCAGGGAAGGCTCGAGGCGCAGGGCGTGACCAAAGGCCTCTTCGCACTGGTAGCCACCATAGATATCGGCGTGATCGATGGTGGTGACCCCCAGATCCAGATGATATTTCATCAGGTCGAGCAGAGCGGCCGGAGAGAGCTGCCACTCCATCAGGCGCCAGTAACCCATGATGAGGCGAGAGAAGGTGGGGCCTTGCGGATGAAGGGCGACACGGGATACAGACATGGTTGACTCCTTGAAAAACACGATGCGAAAACGATGTGCAACATAGATGACTGCGGGCATCTTGGCCTCATGTGGCTGGCAAAGCAATAATGGGCAGTGGCATGATTCGAACTTTGGTTCTGATCGCAGAGTAGGAGAGAGAGTTGGATGGAAGGATTTGCCGAGCGCTTGCAGAGCCTGATCGGGGAGATGAGCGTGAGCGCGTTTGCCCGCAAGGTGGGGCTCAGTGAAGCGCTGATCCGCAAATATTTGAAGGGAGCCGAGCCTGGCCTGGCGCGGGCCAACCAGATTGCCATGGGGGCCAACTGCTCGCTGGAGTGGCTGGCAACCGGCTGCGGTTATCTCTACCGTCAGGCGGAAGTGGTCGACAGTGAGGCGCTGGCAGCGGCGCAGCTACTGCTGGGCGAGCAGCGACCCGGGGTGGGGCTGCCCGATGAGGAGGCACTGGTCACCCTGCTCGCCTATTATCAGTTTTTGCGCACCCACAAGAAAGCGGACGGTTTTCTCGACTTGGCGCTGGCGCGGGAGTTTGGTCGCCATCTGGGGGAAGCGTGATGAGGGGCATATTACCCTTTGGTCGTGTCACGGCCGGTTGATTATTCTGATACGCTCTAAGCAAGATAACTCTCCATGGAATGGGCGATGAGCTACTTGATCCTCGGAAGTGGTGCGCTGGGCTCGGCGCTGGCAAGAGAGCTGATGGCAAGGGGGGAGTCCTTCCTTCTTGCCGGGCGCACCTATCCAAAAGGGATCGAGATGGGGGCTTTCTTCCCGCTGCAAGAGGTGGACGCCATCTCGTTCGACGCCCTGTTTACCCTCTACGACACCGATCCGCTTCCCACTGTGGTGATAAACACCATCGGCCTGTTGCACGATGTCAGCTTTATGCCAGAGCGGCGGGTCGAAGAGGTGCACCCCAAGTGGCTGTGCGACAGCCTGCTTGCCAATGCCTGGCCAACGCTGGCGCTGGCTGCCCGTTTCAGTCGGTTGATGGGCAGTGACCATCCGCTGTGGCTCTGTGCCATCTCCGATCTGGCGGGCTCCATCACCTCCAACCAGGAGGGGGGACGTTACAGCTACCGGATGAGCAAGGCGGCCCTCGACATGGGGGTGAAAACGCTGGCCCTCGAGTGGGCGCAACGTTTCCCGCAAGCGGGGGTGGTGGCGGTGGCGCCCGGTTTGATGGACTCCTCGATGAACACCCCCTTTCTGAGCGAGTTGCCTGCGGAGCAATTGCAGGAGCCTGCCGAGGTGGCGGTGAAACTGCTCAATCTCATCAAGGGGTTATCGTTGACCCAATCGGGTCAGCTACTGGATCTCAACGGTCAGCCGCTGCCTTGGTAAATCCCGCCTGCGGGTTCTATGGACGTCTATTGGCTTCACATTCTGCTCATGCGCCCCTTGCCAAGCGAGGGGCGCATAGCTAACGTCACTCTCCTGTTTCAGGAGGGATCTCATGCGCTATATCGATTTACGAAGTGACACCGTCACCCAGCCTACTGACGCCATGCGTCAAGCCATGCTCCACGCCGAAGTCGGTGACGATGTCTATGGTGAAGATCCGGGCGTCAACGCGCTGGAGGCCTTTGGGGCCAGATTGCTGGGCAAACAGGCGGCGCTGTTTGTGCCGTCCGGCACCATGTCCAATCTGTTGGCGGTGATGAGCCACTGTCAGCGCGGTGAGGGGGCCATCCTCGGCAACGCCGCTCACATCTATCGCTATGAAGCGCAGGGGAGTGCCGTGCTGGGCTCCGTAGCCCTGCAACCCTTGCCGATGCAGCGCGATGGCACGCTGGCATTCGATGATATCAAGGCTGCGCTGGCCCCTGATGATGCCCACTTCGTCCAGACTCGCCTGCTCTGCCTTGAGAACACCCACAATGGCAAGGTGCTACCGCTCTCCTATCTGCAGGAGATGGGGGCATTCGTTGCCGAACGCGGCTTGAAGCTCCATCTCGATGGAGCCCGGCTTTTTAATGCCGCCGTGGCCAGTGAGATCCCGGTAGAGGTGATCGCCGCGCCATTTGACAGCATCTCGATTTGTCTCTCCAAGGGGTTGGGCGCACCGGTGGGCTCGCTGCTGGTGGGCAGACACGACTTCATCGCCCGTGCGCGCCGACTACGCAAGATGCTGGGGGGCGGCATGCGTCAGGCGGGGATTCTGGCGCAAGCCGGTCTGTTTGCCCTTGAGCAGCATGTGACCCGCCTGGCCGATGATCACCGCCGTGCCAAACGGCTGGCCGAAGGGTTGGCTGCACTGCCGGGCATCGAGCTCGACCTCTCGCTGGTGCAGAGCAACATGGTGTTCCTGCGGCTGCGTGAGGGGGAGTCTGCCCCTCTGCTGGCCTTTATGAAGGAGCGGGGGATCCTCTTCTCCGGTTACGGCGAGCTGCGGTTGGTGACCCATCTGCAGATCAACGATGACGATATTGAAGAGGTGATCGACGCCTTCACCGAGTATCTCGGAGCGCGTTGAGACGGCTGGTGAGGTAGAGGTTATACCAAGACCTGTTCATACCTAAATAACAGAGGGCGCCGTGGCGCCCTCTGTTATTTGCTGCAAGCTCAAGCCTGCCGCTGGCCGCTCATCAGCATGGCCTCATCGGTGGCGTCGTAGATCATCACCGCGATATGGGTCACCTGACCGCCGAAATCGGCCAGTGGCACCAGGGTCAGGTTCTGGAACATATGGGGAGCCGAGCCGGTAATGGGGCGATAGTTGGAGAAACGCAGCAGATAGGGCTTCTGCTCCCAGGTGCTGAAGGCGCGGTTGTTGAGCTTGAAGACCATGTTGGCCTTGCGCTCGAACCAGGCTCTGTCCACATCGGGGAAGAGCTCGAACAGTACGCCATCGCGCACGTCACTGGCCAGTCGGCCGCTGTGGCTCTCCATAAAGCCGTTCCACACCTGTACCTTGTACTCCTTGTCGAGCACCACCAAGCCTACGTCCAGGTTCTGGACTATGTTCATCAACCAATGAAATTCACGGATTTCCATAGTCACTCCTAGAGCATGTGCATGATTTTGTTGTTCATGGTGGCGATGGAATCTTCGGTAAACAGCAGCAGCAGATCACACTGCACCGCGTAATCCTGGATCCGGTAGTTGATCTCGATGGCGAGCGTGCGGCGCCAGCGACTCTTGTTGGTGTTGATCAGCTCGTTGATGGGTCTGTGCTGGCCGAGCACCACCGGGTGCCCCTGACTGAAGGGGGTGTCGAGCTGGTTGGCGTAGCCGCGCAGGAAGGCGCCGATCAGCACGTTGGCGGTATCCATCAGCAGCTCCAGTTCGGCGGTGCGGTCCAGCGTCCCCTGATGGTTCATCAGCTTGGCCAAATCTTTGAAGCTGGAGTCATGGAACAGGATCAGCGCTTCACCGGCGATCCCAGCTCCGATAAACCCCTGACAGACGGCGGAGAGGGTATCCGAATCCGCAGCCGCCGAGAGGGCCATGTGCAGCTCGGAGACCTCCAGCACGTTGACGTTGGGGATAGGCAGTACCACGAAGGCGTTGAGCAGACGAGCCAGCAAGTCGGCGGCCTGACCCATGGAGACGTTGGCCAGCTCCTGATAGACATCGCGGATTTCGGGGGTGATCTTGACGCCTGCATCGGCTACAACGCCGTTTGGCTGCAGCTCGGGGGCGCTTGCTTGACCGCTCGGGGCGGCACTCCAGAAATCATGCTTTTTGAGCAGGGCGAGCAGGGTTTCTGGGGCGGCGGGTTTCTTGATGAAATCGAGCGCCCCCAGCCCCATGACCCGTTGATAGGCCTCTGGCTGGATATCCCCGGAGACCACGATCACCTTGTTGCGCAGACCCTCCCGTTGGAGGGTCTCCAGCACGCCGTAACCGTCCATTTCCGGCATGGTCAGATCGAGGAAGATGAGATCGCCATGACCCATCAGCACCTGTTCGATCCCTTCGAGACCATTGGCTGCGTAGTGCAAATCGACTTTCCAGTCGGCCGGGAGCGCCCGCGCCAGCTGTTTGCGGGCGAACCCGGAGTCATCACATATCAATACATTCATGGCGTTAGGCAGGCTCTGTTGGCAAGGGATGCTATAAGTGTGGCCCGCTAACGGTCAGATGCAATGGGTGAGGCTATCACCTTGTGAAAATTGGTTGTCCCACTGCCGATTGCGATAGCGTGCTGAGTATTTTTCAACAAATTCAACGAACATCTTAACACGCAACGGAGCGAACTGGTGCTGGCAACACAACATGTAGAAGGGGCGATTGCCGGTTTGCCAGTCGGTCAGTACCGGCACCAGCTGCTCGTCATGGAGGAAGCTGCTCAGATAGTGCAGCGGGGCGTTGACGATCCCCAGATGACGTCGGGCTGCGCGTACCGCGGCCTGGGTCTGGTTGACGGTCAGTTTGGCGCTGCGTTTGATGCAGACGCTCTGGCCATCCTTGTCGGTCAGCTGCCAGTGCTGGTGAGGCCAGCAGTAGATGAGATCGTGCTCTTCCAGCTGGTTGGGATGGGAGGGGGTGCCCTTTTTGGTCAAATAGAGTGGTGAGGCAAACAGGCCGTACTCGATATGGCCGAGACAGATCGCATTTGGCAGCGACTGGGGCAGCTCACCGTTGAAGAACACCAGATCTCGATCATTGTCGAACAGGTGCTGGTGATCATTGGTCTGGGTGATATCGAACTGTACCTCGGGATAGTGCAGCCCGAATTCGGCCAGCATATCGATGAGGATGGTGTTGGAGAGTGCGATGGGCGCAGCTATCCGGATAAGCCCGGTGATGTCGGCCTCTTGACCCTGGATCTCGCTGGTGGCCTGCTCGATTTGTGCGAGTGGCGTGCAGAGACGTTCGTAGTATCTGAGGCCATCATCGGTAAGGCGGAGCTTGCGGGTAGAGCGATGTAGCAGGGAGCAACCCAGTTGCTCTTCCAGCTGGGAAATGCGTCGACTGATGGTGCCTGTTGGCATGCCCAGTGCGGCTGCAGCGTGGGAGAATCCACCCTCTTGCACCACCTTGACGAACAGGTAGAACTCTTCGATGTGCTTCATAAACGCTGTTCTGGGTGTAACAAGGGGGCAACCATAAAAAGAGCGTTCCGGGTTGGCAAGGGTAATTCAGCGTTTAATTGATCTGGATTCGATTTCTGTTGATACCAGTTATCCACCCGCCCGTCATCTCAGTTTCCCCGAGCTGGTGATTATGTCGGCGCGATGCCAAATGGCACTGCGGCAGTGATGTTTGCCATATTCCCTGATTTGTTCCGCTATAACCGCAGGCGAAGGCCGATATTGCAACCTGATGGAAGGACGCAGGGTTGCTCTGCGTGCTCAGCTGGGGCAGTTTTCCATCCCCAGTCAATGTGATGCAGATCATATATTCGGGTTTTGCTCATTGCCTGTTGAAAAATGAATTTGGGGTATATCAATTCCGCCTTAATGAACTATTTTTGTCCGATTTGGCGTTTTTTTGGCTGTTTATCCATCTGCTTGGTTAATTAATGGAAGCTTTGTGACAGAGAGTGATGACTATTTCCACCATTGATTTAAATGTTAATAACAAGTTTATCGCAGCAAATATGCAATTGCTCTTTCAAGGTCTCGAGTGGATAGCTCTTAGTGCTTGTTTTTACTGGGGAAAAAAGTTAAAAATCGACTATATGATTTGCCTGGATTAACAGGGTCCTTGGCTGAGTCCTTTGTAGTATTGCCGTACAGGCTGCCCTGTTGTTGATATCTGAAATAGTTTTGTCCGCTCTTGGCTATGTGAAAAGGGATAATGGCCGAGAGGTATTTGCACCTTGCATTCTGCAGCTAGCGGTTTGCCAGATCTGTTTTCCGGTTAACCAGTGACCATCCAGCATGAATGACCTTGACCAGATGAATACGCTTGACGAACGGTTACTGAAGACGATGGATGTTCTGCATACCCCGATCTGGGTTTATGACATCGAGCATCACCATATTTTCTGGGCAAACAGCGCCGCGCTCTCCGTGTGGGAGGCGACGTCTCTCGACGAACTCTGCTCCCGCGACTTCTCTGCCGATATGGCAACCGCCATCGATCTGCTGCTGCAGCGCTATCTGGGTGATTTTCAGCAGGGGCGCAGTTACAACGAGTGGTGGACCCTCTCCCCAAAGGGGGTCAAGAAGCAGATCTATCTGCGCCTCTCCGGTATTCAGCTGGCTGGCCGGCTGATGATGATGACCGAAGCGGTGCTCGACTCCGATACCCTCTATCAGGAGTCCTCGCTGGCAACCGGCGATACCCTTGCCTGCCTGTTCGATAGCCATGGTGTGTTCGAGAGTGGCAACTATCACTTCGAGATGTGTTTCGGCCACCAGATCGCCAAGCTCTCCCAGGTTTTCTCCGGCAATGATGACAGCTTCTACCAGAAGCTCTCCCGTCTCGATGAAGTGGTGACCGAGGGGGAGTGCCGTACCCTCAAGGGGATGCGCTGGTTCCAGTATCAGTTCCGCTATATCCAGCAGGGGGCCCGCATTCTGCTCACCATGCGGGATATTACCGATCGCAAACTCGAAGAGCTGGAGCATCGCCACCTCGCCTGGCACGACTCCCTGACCGGCCTGCTCAATCGCTATGGCTTGATGAAATCCCTTGAGGCCTATTGCGGGCTGGGAGAGCGTTTCGCGCTGGTGTTCATGGATCTGGACAACTTCAAGCTGGTCAACGACAACTACGGCCACAAGGCGGGAGATCGCCTGCTGGAGCGGGTCGCCGGTCGCCTAAAACAGATTTGCCCGCGGGATGTGGAGCTGGCTCGCCTCGGTGGCGATGAGTTCACAGCACTGGTGCCGCTGGGCAATCAGGGGGATCGGGCGCAAGAGGTGGCCGACCAGATGCTCTCCCAGATGACCAAGCCGCTGCAACTGAGCGGGCTGCCGGAGGTGACCATTGGCGGCAGTATCGGTATCGCCATCTATCCCGATGATGCGGATGACGGGGACAACCTTATCACCCGTGCCGATATGGCCATGTATCAGGCAAAGCAGATGGGGCGGCTGCGCTGGCAGCGTTTCACCCCCAGCATGCAGCAGACCTTGCAGCGCAAGCTCAATCTCAAACAGTTTCTGGCCAAGGCCATCGGCCGTCAGGAGCTGAGCCTCTGTTACCAGCCGCAGGTCGATGCCGCCAAACGGCGTCTGATCGGTTACGAGGCGCTGCTGCGCTGGTACAACCCGGTGCTCGGCCATGTCTCGCCGGTGGAATTTATCCCGCTGGCCGAAGAGATGGGGCTGATCCGCGAGATCGGCAGCTGGGTGCTCTCCACCGCGCTGGCACAGGTCGCCAGTTGGCAGAAGCGCTTTCATCAGCGGGTGCCGGTCTCCGTCAACCTCTCCGGTTTCCAGCTCTCGTCGGCGCTGCCCGGGCAAGTTCGCCAGCAGCTGGAGCTGCACGGGGTGGATGCCTCCCTGTTGACGCTGGAGCTGACCGAAACTGTGCTGATGCTCGATATGAAGGGGTGCCTCGGCATTCTCGACGATTTGAGCGAACAGGGGATCAAGATTGCCATCGATGATTTCGGTACCGGCTACTCCTCTCTGGCCTATCTTAACCGGTTGCCGATCAACAACATCAAGCTGGATCGCTCCTTCGTGGTCGGCCTTAACTTGCCGGTGATCCGGGCGACTGCAGCCATGGCCACCAATTTGGGATTGGGGATCATGGCGGAAGGGGTGGAGGAGCCTCACGAGCTGGCCGCACTGCAGACCCAGGGGTGCCATGTGTTCCAGGGATATCTGTTCAGCAAGCCGCTGACTGTGGCGCAAGTCGAGGCGAGCGGTTTCGTGGTGGAGTGCCAGGTTGGGCGTTATCCACTGCTAGATGCCGTGATGGCAGAGTAACAAGTGTGCGTTAGGCCACAACTTGGGATTTTATTCCGCATTATTTAATCAAAATTAATCATTCTTTTGCGATCGGTCATGAGACGGATTGGCTGGAATTGCTAGCATGCGACCTCGTTTCTAGGGAAAGGAGTATCGCAATAATGAGTCATGCTGCTGTCAATGACCGTCCGGCCAGCCCTCCCAAAGGTTGGCTGAACCGTTTCCTCAATGGCGTTGAGAAAGCCGGGAACAAATTACCCGACCCCGCCATGCTGTTCCTCTACGCCTTGCTGATCGTCTGGGTCGGCTCCTGGGTGTTGTCACAATTCCAGTTTGATCTGGTCAATCCCCGTACCGGGGAGGCGGTAGTGGTCAACAACCTGCTGACCGGTGCCGGTCTGGCCGAGTTTCTCTCCACCATGGTGACCACTTTCACCGGCTTTGCCCCGCTGGGCATCGTGCTGGTGGCCATGCTGGGGGTCGGGGTGGCCGAGCAGTCCGGTTTTATCAATACCGGTCTGAAAAAGTTGCTGAAAGTGACGCCTGCCCGTTTTCTCACTCCCATGCTGATCCTGGTGGCGATCGTCAGCCACACCGCTGCAGATGCGGGTTATGTGCTGGTGATCCCCATCGGTGGCATCATCTTCCACGCTGCCGGACGCCATCCGCTGGCGGGGATCGCAGCTGCCTTTGCCGGTGTCTCCGGCGGTTTTGCCGCCAACTTCCTGCCCTCCGGCGGGGATGCGCTGCTGCAGGGTTTTACCCAGTCCGCCGCTCAGTTGCTCGATCCTGACTACATGGTCAACACCCTATGCAACATCATCTTTACCGGTGCCTCTTCGTTGCTGATCATCTGCGTCGGCTGGTTCATCACCGAAAAGGTGGTGGAGCCGCGCCTCAAGCACGTGGCGCTCAACGAGGATCTGGAGAGTGCCGACGAGATGGGGCGCTACAGCGCGCAAGAGAGCCGGGCCTTCAACTGGGCCGGGTTTGCCATGCTGGCGGCTATCGTGCTGCTGGCACTGGCGCTCTCCCCGAGCGATTCACCGCTGCGTGCTGCCGATGGCTCCCTGACCACCTTCGCCGCGCCGGTGATGAAGTCCATTGTGCCGCTCATCTTCCTGCTCTTTATCCTGCCCGGGATTGTCTACGGCTTTGTCGCAGGCAGCTTCAAGAGTGGCAAGGATGTGATCGATGCTATGTCGGCCACCATGAACAAGATGGGCTCCTACATGGTGATGGCCTTCTTCTGCGCGCTCTTTATCAAGGCGTTTGGCGATTCCAACCTGGGGACCCTGCTGGCCCTCTCCGGTGCCGAAGTACTCCATGCGCTGGCGCTGCCCGGTGAAGTGACCATCGTCGGGATGATCCTGCTCACCGCCAGCGTCAATCTGGTGGTGGGGTCGGCTTCGGCCAAGTGGGCGCTGATCAGCCCGATCCTGGTGCCCATGCTGATGGCGGTGGGGATCTCCCCCGAGCTGACCCAGGCGGCCTATCGGGTCGGGGATTCCGCCTCCAACATCATCACCCCGCTGATGGTCTTCTTCCCGCTGGTGGTGGTCTATTGCCAGCAGTATGTGAAGAGCACCGGGATTGGCACTCTGGTCTCCATGATGCTGCCCTACTCACTGGCCTTCTTGGTGAGCTGGACCATCTTCCTGCTGCTTTACTGGGCGCTCGGCTTTCCGCTCGGGTTGCAAGCCCCTTACGTCTATCCGGCCCCTTAAGCTGGGTGTGCGAGGGAGCCTTGGGCTCCCTCGTTTTTTTCGCTATGGTGTTACCTCACTCTGGAGGTGCCATGAATCAGACCATCGATCTTATCCTTTCCCATCGCTCCATTCGTCAGTTCACTGCCGAGCCGATCGCCCCGCAGCAGCTGGATGCCATTCTCGCCGCCGCCCAGTCCGCCTCAACCTCGAGCTTTTTGCAGGTGACCAGTATTGTGCGAGTCTGCGAGCCTGAGGCGCGTCAGCAGCTGGCCATGCTGGCGGGCAATCAACCCTATGTGGTGCAGGCGGCCGAGTTTCTGGTGTTCTGCGCCGATTACCACCGCCACACCCAGATCGTGCCCGAGGCCCAGACCGGCTATGCGGAGCAGTTGCTGATCGGAGCCATCGACGGCGCCCTGATGGCGCAAAACGCCTTGCTGGCGGCGCAGTCGCTGGGGCTGGGCGGGGTCTATATCGGCGGCATTCGCAACCAGCCGGCCGAGGTGAGCGAACTGCTCGGCTTGCCCCATCAGGTGATCCCGCTGTTTGGCCTCTGCCTTGGTCATCCTGCCCAGCAGCCGGAACAGAAACCCCGTCTGCCCAGGGGATTGGTGGTGCATCAGGAGCGCTACCAGCACGAGCTGGATCGCGACCTGCTGGCCCAGTACGATCAGCAGATCGCGGACTACTATCAGGCTCGCAGCAGCAACAACAAACAGCAGACCTGGAGCGGCCAGATCCGCGCCATTCTGGGCAAGGAGTCCCGTCCTTTTATGCTGGGATTCCTGCAATCGCGGGGCTTTAACCTCAAGTAATGGCGCTGATGGGCGATACTATGGGGAGGTGACCGTCATGGTCATCATCCCCTGATCCTGCAATCTTTCCCTGAGACCGGGGGCACAGCTTGGTGACAAATCGTGGGCAAGGGGGGATCTGCAGTCTACCTTAAGTGGGTAAGCTGTTGTAGGATCACGCAATTGGATAGGAACAGGGGTTTGGACATCCTATGATTTTAACTTTGGTATTGCTGTCTATTGGCGCACTCCTGTTTTTGGTTATCGCCTATAACGTGGTGCAGCAATATAAGCAGAAGGCAGAGGCGGACAAGCGTCACGCCGTTGCCAGACACAAGACGGTGGCTGACGAGACCGAAGAGGTGTTGCTGAACGTCAATCTGGTGCCTTTCTCCAAGAACATGGTGTTGCTGTTGCAGCACCGGATCCTCGATGCCTATCGCGCTATCGCCCAGGTGATGCCGAACAATCAGATCAAGCAGCGCATCGTTGATGTGCAGACCCAGATCAAGAATGTACAGGAGAACTACAGCGTGCAGGATGAGGGGCAGTTCAAGACCCCGGAGTCCGATCGTCAGGCGATCCAGATGCTACAGCTGGTCAAGAAGATGCGGGCCGTGCTGCGGGTCGAGCACAACAAGGGCAAGATTGACCCTCAGGGGTTTGCCCAAGAAGAGCGCCGCCTTGAGCTGATGCAGCTCAAGATCAACATCTCCAATCTGGTCAAGCGGGCGATGGATGCCCGCATTCAGGGCCAATATGGTACATGCCGCCAGCTCTATACCAAGGGTCTGTCGGCCATGGCGAGCGTGGGCGACAAGGATCCCTATCTGCTGGCCCGTGAAGAAGATATGCGTCAGGGGCTCAAGGAGCTTGAAGAGCTGCAGCAGCAAAACAGCGCGCAGGATCTGCAAAACATCAAGGACAAGGAAGCCGACGAGCTCGATGTCCTGTTTCAACCCAAGAAGAAATGGTAAGCATGTCCCACCCACTCGATTCCACACTGGGGCCAATGGCCCCATTTGTTTCTCAGCTGTTGGCTGAACTGGCCGCCACTGGCGTCACCATTTCCCGGCCAACGGTCGATCACCTCTGTTATCGGGCGGCTACCCTGCAGGAGTACCGCGCGCTATGTGCTGTGCTGGCTGAGGCGGGCACCTTGCTGGTGGAAGGTATGATTGGTGGTCGCCCGATTGCGACTTATCATTTGCATCAGCCGCTGCTAGCTGGTGAGGTACAGGTACCCTGTATCGAGCTGGCTGCACCGAAACCGGGTCGCGTCCATCAGGCGGGGCTGGAACATATCGAGCTAGTGGTCACTTCACTGCAAGATCTGGTAGCGAGCTATCCCGAGCTGCCATTCAAAACCGGCAACATGCAGGATACCCGCAACCCCGATATTGGCCTGATGTTGCCCTCCGGACAGATCAAGTTTCATCTGCGCTCGCTGGCGGAGGTGATCGCCGAAGAGGTGGCGAGCGGTGCTGTGGTCGCGGTGCCTGCGGATTATTTCGATCAGGAGTGATCCTGCGTTCAATGCGGTGCGAGCCTGACAGGCTCTTGAATAACGCAGCAAAAGGGGTCACCGGTGTGACCCCTTTTGCTATCTGGCGGTGCTTGGTTGCGAGAGCGCTATCTGCTCATGGGTGACCCTGTTTGCGCTGAGCCCGTTACCCGTGTCGGTGGGGTTGTTGGGCGGGCAGTGGCGATTGGCTTCGCTGCTTGAGACGGCCGAGCCAGAGGCTCAAGCCCGACGTCAGGATGAGGACCAGTTCAATCCCCATGACCAGACCGCCCAGCTCACCCTGCTCCCAGAAAGGGTGCAGGTAAAGCCCACCCAGACTGGCTCCCAGATAGTAGGCCACCAGATAGAGGGAGGAGGCGAGGGCGCGGTTGTGTTCGACATGATGACCGACCCAGGCACTGGCGCAGGCGTGTGCCAGGAAAAAGCCGAAGCTGGAGATCAGCAAGCCACTCAGGATCCCGAGTAGGCTAGCTTGCAGCAGCCACAGACTCCCGAGGGCCATCAGGGCGATCCCGACCAGCAGCATGCGTTGTGCCCCCCAGCGGTTGGCAAAGCGGCCGCTCAGTGAGGAGGCCACCGTCCCCGAGAGATAGGTGAGAAACAGCATGCCGAGCCACTGTGTGGGTAAGGAGAAAGGAGGCTTTGCCAGCAGGAAGGTGAGATAACTGAACTGGTTCAGAAACACCATAAAGTTGAGCCCACCGATAAGGTAAGCCCCTACCAGCAAGGGATTGGTCAAGTGTTGCTGCAAGGCGCGGGCAAATTGACCGCGAACGGGGGCGCTCGCCACAAAGCGGGTTTGGTGGGGCAGCAGCCAGAAGACCAGCGGCAGCAGTGACAGGCTGATCGCTCCGATCCCCAGAAAGGTATGTTGCCAGTCGCCAAACCAGCCAGCCAACAGACCGCCGACCACCCGACCGGCAATGCCACCGAGGGAGTTGGCGGCAATATAGACCCCCACCGCCGAGAGTAGCGCCCGTTTGCTGAACTCTTCCCCCATATAGGCAATCGCGGTCGCGGGCAGTCCTGCCAGCAGCGCGCCCTGCAGGATGCGTAGCAGCAGCAGGGTGCCAAACTGCTCAACCAGCGGGATTAACAGTGAGAGCAGGATCGCCAGGGTGAGGGTACCCAGCATGACCTGCCGACGGCCATGGCGATCCGCCAGTCTGGCGCAGATCAGCAGGGAGGCGGCGAGGCCAGCAGTGCATCCTGCCAGGGTCCAGCTGGCCGAGAGGGAGTTGACCGAGAAGACCTCGGCGATCAGCGGTAACAGGGGATGGGTCTGGTAGAGGTTCAGAAACACCAGAAAAGAGCCCAGGCTGAGGGCCAGGGTTGCACGTATCCACTCGCGACTTCCAACTTCAATCATTGCGTATTGTCCTGACTACTTTTGGTCAGGGTAGAGTCCTTGCGCTTATAAATATAATATATTTAAGTTATCCATCTCATAAGATGAATTGATACATGGATCTGAAACAGCTCACCTATCTGCTGGCGGTCAGGGATGCCGGCTCATTTACCAAGGCAGCCAACAGTCTGCATGTGGCACAACCGGCCATCAGCATGGCCATCGCCAAGCTGGAGCAGCAGCTCGAATTGCGGCTGTTCGACCGTCAGGACAGGGCGGTACGGCTGACGCCGGAGGGGGAGGTGCTCTGTCGCCATGCCGAGCGTCTGTTGCTGCAGATGCATCAGGCCGAGGCCGAGATGGCCGAGCTCAAGGGGTTGGAGCGGGGGGAGGTGCGGATCGGGATCCCCTATATGATGGGCTCCTACTATTTCCCCCCCCGTCTGATGGCCTTCAAGCATCGCTATCCCGGCCTCAAGATCCGGGTCGAAGAGGCCGGCACCCGTGAGCTGCTCAGCCGGATGGTGGATGGCTCCCTCGATCTGGCCATTCTCATCACCAGTGATCTCCCCCCCGCCATCGAGGGAGCACATCTGCTGAGCGAAGAGATGTTGATGGTGGTGGGCGACGATCACCCCTTGCGCGGCGAACCGGCCGTCACCCTCTCGCAGTTTTTCGCTCAGGAGTTGGCGCTGTTTCGCCGTGGTTTCTACCACCGAGAGCATATGGAGGCGCTGGCCCAGAGCCTGGGCGTCGAACCCGATATCGCCTTCGAGAGCAATCTTATCCCTCTGCTCAAGGCGGTGGTGCGGCAAGGTTTTGCGGTGACCACCTTCTTGCGGATGGTGCTGGAAGAGGAGCCGGATCTGAGTGGCGTGCCCTTCGCCCCGCCCATCTACCTCGACCTCTGTGTGGCGTGGCGGCGTGGCGATCCGCTCTCCATGGCCAACCGTGCCTTGCGTGATTTCCTACTCAAGGAGCGCCCGGCCTGATGGCGGCGGGTCATTGCTGAAAGTTTGTTACTATTAACGGTGGGTTCGCTTGAGGGCTACACCATGAAACTGCAGCAATTGCGCTATATCGTCGAGGTGGCGAACCACAGGCTGAATCTGTCGGCCACCGCCGAGAGCCTCTTTACCTCCCAGCCCGGGATCAGCAAACAGGTGCGGATGCTGGAGGATGAGCTGGGGATCCAGATCTTCGAGCGCAGCGGCAAACACTTGACCCAAATCACTCCCATCGGTCGGGATGTGATCAAAGTGGCCGCGGAGGTGCTGGACAAGGTCGCCACCATCAAGGTAATGGCCAGGCAGCATGTGCATCCGGAGCAGGGAACCCTCACCATTGCCGCCACTCATCTGCAAGCTCGCTATATTCTGCCCACCATCCTCAAGGGATTCATGGCCCGCTTCCCCAAAGTTGCCGTAACTGTGATGCAAGGGAGTGCGGCGCAGTGCCGCGTAGCTGTGCATGATGGCACTGCCGATCTGCTGCTGGCGGATGAACCGGAGGAGGGGAGCGATCTGCTCATGCTCCCCTCTTTTCAGTGGCAACGGGGCTTGGTGCTGCCCAAGGATCATCCGTTGGCCAAAGCAACATCGCTGACCCCGGTCGAGCTGGTGGAGTTTACATTGGTGACCGATGGAAGGGCGCTCTCTGCTGCACATGGCACTGATTGTGCTCATGCCGAGAGCCGGATCGCCTGCAGTGCGAGCGACAGCGATGTGCTCAAGACCTATGTCAGACAAGGGATGGGTATAGGGGTGATGGCAACCTTTGCCTGGGAGCCCCAGCGCGATGGGGATCTGGTGCTCAAAACGGCGCCCTGGCTACCAGGCGGTGTGGCCACTATCGGGTTACGCAGAGGGGCATTTTTATGCGGCTATCTCTACGATCTGATTGAACGTCTCGCGCCGCAATGGACCCGCGAGCGGGTCGAACAATACTGTGCTGCCCGCACTGGCGAAGAGCTTGAAGCTCTGCTGGCCAATCTGACCGTGCCACTTAGATAGCTTGGGTTGATGTGTGGTCATCCCAAGAAAAACGCCTCCGAATAGGAGGCGTTTGACTATCTGGTATTCGTCAATGCAGGCTCACTTCTTCAGCATATGATCCAGCTTGTTGGCCTTGGTCGACAGATAGAACTCGTTGTGGGGATTACGCCCTTCCTGCAACGGTACCCGTTCGGCCACCGGAATACCGAAGGATTCCATCGCTTTCATCTTGCGCGGGTTGTTGGTCATCAGTTTGAGAGACTTGACCTCAAGCTGCTTGAGCATATCGGCGCAGATGGTGTAGTCGCGCATATCGGCGGCGAAACCAAGGGCCACGTTGGCTTCCACGGTATCGGCCCCCTGATCCTGCAGGTGATAGGCGCGGATCTTGTTGAGCAAGCCGATGCCACGGCCCTCTTGACGCACATACAACAACACGCCACGACCGGCTTTGGCGATATTCTCCATGGCCGCCTGCAACTGGAAACCGCAGTCACAACGCAGGCTGAACAGGGCGTCGCCGGTCAGGCACTCTGAGTGGATCCGGCCCAGCACGGGCTCTTCACCGGTAATGTCGCCCATTACCAGTGCGGCGTGATCTTTGCCTGTGCCGGTTTCCTGAAAACCTACCAGCGTGAAGGTGCCCCAGGGGGTTGGCAATTTGGATTGGGCCACGAGGGTAACGCTGCTCATAGGTTGCTCCTTACTACTAACGGCTCAAAAAAGGGGGCCAGTTTAGCGCGCCTTGTCAGGAACGACCATAAGAACAAGTCCCTGCATTGCTTAATGAAATCTCCAAATGAGATACAAGCACAGCTGTCCGTCGGGGTTTTGGCCCTTTGTGCGGATTGATGACTGCCAGGCTCACCACATTCGGGTATAATCGGCGCCCATTAACCCACCCCTTCGGGATGGGAGCAACACAGTGCAGGAGAGAAGTTATGCCTCAGATGGCCCCCGTAATGACAATTGATGGCCCCAGTGGTGCAGGTAAAGGCACCTTGTGTCAGCTGCTTGCTGAGAAGCTGGGTTGGCACTTGCTGGACTCGGGCGCCATCTATCGGGTGTTGTCCCTGGCCGCCCTGCATCACGATGTAGAGCTGGACAGTGAAGCCTCACTGGTGCCGCTGGCTGCCAATCTGGATGTGCAATTTCAGGTAGAAGGCGATCTGGTCAAGGTGATCCTGGAAGGGGAAGATGTCTCCCGCACCATCCGCACCGAAGAAGTGGGTAATGCTGCCAGTAAAATCGCCGCCTTCCCCCGGGTGCGCGAAGCCTTGCTGCGCCGTCAGCGGGCATTTCGTCAGGCCCCGGGTCTGATTGCCGATGGTCGTGACATGGGCACAGTTGTTTTCCCCGAGGCCGAGGTGAAGATTTTCCTCGACGCCAGTGCCGAAGAACGGGCCCAGCGTCGCTATAAGCAGTTGCAAGATAAGGGCTTTGATGTTAACTTTGAGCGTCTTTTAACCGAGATTCGGGAACGTGACGATCGCGACAGAAATCGCGCTACTGCACCCCTGAAACCGGCAGAAGATGCTCTGGTGGTAGACTCTACCGCCATGACCATAGATGAAGTGCTGGCAACAGTACTCGCCTATGCAGAGCAACAACTTGGTGATGCCAGCGCAAGCTGACATCCGGTCGTCTGCACCAAGGATGGCGCAGATTATTTAAAACAGCCCCGCTTGTGCCGGATTGCAAGTGGATGTTTCATTTGTGACATAAACAATGATCGAATCTTTTGCTCAACTCTTTGAAGAGTCCCTGAACGCCGTTGAAACCCGTCAAGGTTCCATCGTCAAGGGTACTGTCGTTGCTATCGAGAACGGTTTCGTACTGGTTGACGCCGGTCTGAAATCCGAGTCCGCTATCCCGGCTGAAGAATTCAAGAACGCCATGGGCGAGCTGGAAATCAACGTCGGCGACACCGTTGACGTGGCTCTGGACTCTATCGAAGATGGTTTCGGCGAAACCAAGCTGTCCCGCGAAAAAGCCAAGCGCCACGAAGCCTGGCTGCAGCTTGAGAAGGCTTACGAAGAGCAAGCTACCGTTATCGGTATCATCAACGGCAAGGTCAAGGGTGGTTTCACCGTTGAACTGAACGGCATCCGTGCCTTCCTGCCGGGTTCTCTGGTTGACGTGCGTCCGATCCGTGACACCGCTCACCTGGAAAACAAAGAACTCGAGTTCAAAGTCATCAAGCTGGACCAGAAGCGCAACAACGTTGTTGTTTCCCGTCGTGCCGTGATCGAGACCGAGAACACCTCCGAGCGTGAAAGCCTGCTGGCTAACCTGCAAGAAGGTCAAGAAGTTAAGGGTATCGTCAAGAACCTGACCGACTACGGTGCATTCGTAGATCTGGGCGGTGTTGACGGCCTGCTGCACATCACCGACATGGCGTGGAAGCGCGTTAAGCATCCTTCCGAAATCGTCAACGTTGGCGACGAGATCGCTGTCAAGGTTCTGAAGTTCGACCGCGAGCGTACCCGTGTATCTCTGGGTCTGAAGCAGCTGGGCGAAGATCCCTGGGTTGCTATCGCCAAGCGTTACCCGGAGACCACCCGTCTGTCTGGCCGCGTGACCAACCTGACCGACTACGGCTGCTTCGTTGAAATCGAAGAAGGCGTTGAAGGCCTGGTACACGTATCCGAGATGGATTGGACCAACAAGAACATCCACCCGTCCAAAGTTGTTAACGTTGGCGACGTGGTTGACGTGATGGTTCTGGACATCGACGAAGAGCGTCGTCGTATCTCCCTGGGTCTGAAGCAGTGCAAATCCAACCCGTGGCAGCTGTTTGCCGAAACTCACGCCAAAGGCGACCGTGTTTCCGGCAAGATCAAGTCCATCACTGACTTCGGTATCTTCATCGGTCTGGATGGCGGCATCGACGGCCTGGTTCACCTGTCTGACATCTCCTGGAACAACCAGGGCGAAGAAGCCGTGCGTGAATTCAAGAAAGGCGACGAGATCGAAGCCGTTGTTCTGCAAGTGGATCCGGAGCGTGAGCGCATCTCCCTGGGTGTCAAGCAGATCGAAGAAGACCCGTTCAACAAGTACCTGGCTGACAACAAGAAAGGTGCTATCGTGAAGGGTAAGGTTACCGAGGTTGATGCCAAAGGTGCCGTTATCGAACTGGCTGATGGCGTAGAAGGCTACCTGCGTGCCTCCGACGCTGCTCGTGACCGTGTAGAAGACGCCACTCTGGTGCTGTCTGTTGGTGACGAAGTTGAAGCTAAATTCATGGGCGTTGATCGTAAGAACCGCACCGTAAGCCTGTCTGTCCGTGCTAAGGACGAGGCTGATGAGCGTGTTGCTATCGATAACCTGAACCAACAAGAAGAAGTTGTGTTCAGCAATGCTATGATGGAAGCGTTCAAAGCCGCCAAGGGTGAGTAATCCTTGATGCAAGAAAAGGGCGGCATTGCGCCGCCCTTTTTTATCCTGGCAAAATGAATATTGCATGTGATCGGGGAAGGAGATTTAACGTTATGACCAAATCAGATCTCATCGAACAACTGGCAGCCAGCCGCATGCATATGCCGGCCAAGGATGTCGAAGCCGCCATCAAGGAGATCCTTGAGCAGATGGCGTCGACCTTGCAAAACGGCGACCGGATTGAAATCCGCGGATTTGGCAGTTTTTCACTGCACTATCGTGCGCCCCGTGTGGGCCGCAACCCCAAGACTGGGGACAAGGTTGAACTGACCGGGAAATATGTCCCGCACTTCAAACCTGGCAAAGAGTTGCGCGAGCGCGTCAACATCATTGAATAATGCAGAAATGGGCATACCTCGGGTATGCCTTTTTTCTTTTTGGCACCGATTCCTGTGCCAATCGTCTTGTTTCTTAAACTCTTTTCCCATTCACTCTAGAGTCTGCCTGCGATTTTAAGGATAATCAGCCTCTCATTAGATACTGACAGGGAGCTCTTATGAAGCGTATTTTGGCCCTCATTCCGCTGGTGCTGGTGTTTGTTCTGACCCTGGCGCTGGGCTCACAAAATGGCCAGCTGGTTCAGTTCAATTACCTGATCGCTCAGGGTGAGTTTTCGCTTGCCATGCTGTTGGGCTTCTTCTTCGCTGGCGGTTTTTTGCTGGGCTGGCTGGTATTCGGCCTGCTGTTTCTGCGCCTGAAAATGCAAAACCGCACCCTCAACCGCACCATGCGTCGTCAATCCCGCGAGTTGGAGCTGGCCCGGTCACCGGGTAAGGAATAATGTTCCTCAATGCTTGAACTGCTTTTCCTGCTGTTGCCCATCGCCGCCGGTTATGGTTGGTACATGGGCCGCAGGAGTGTTCGCCAGGACACCCAAAAACAGAGTAACCAGTTTTCCCGCCAGTATGTGGCGGGCCTCAACTATTTGCTGTCCGATGAATCCGACAAGGCGGTGGATCTCTTTATCCAACTGCTTGAGGTGGACAGTGAAACCATCGAAACACACCTCTCCCTCGGCAACCTGTTTCGCCAGCGTGGGGAGGTCGATCGTGCCATCAAGATCCACCAGAACCTGGTAACCCGCCAATTGACCCGGGAGCAGCGCCAGCTTGCTCTGCAGGAGCTGGCTCGCGACTTTCTTGCTGCCGGTCTGCTCGACCGGGCGGAAGCGCTCTGGAACGAGTTGTGTGACGACAGCGATTTTGAAGAGACGGCGCTGGCACAGTTGTTGATTATCCATCAGCAGTTGCGGGATTGGGACAAGGCCATCGATGTGGCGGTTCGTCTGCAAAAATTCCAGGGCAAGAAGCTGGCCGACCCCATCTCCCATTTCTATTGCGAACAGGCCGAAATCGCGCTGCGTGAGGGCAATAAAGGGGAGGGGCTGGCCAAGCTCAAACGGGCGCTCAATATCAATCCGGCATGTGCCCGGGCCAGTTTGCGCCTCGCTGAGTTCGCCATGGCTGAGGGGGAGTATGAGCAGGCCAGCAAGGAGCTGCTGCGGGTGTTCGAGCAGGATATCGACTTTGCCTCCGAGGCAATGCCCAAATTGCTCGAGTGCTATCAGCAATTGGGGCGCACGCCTGCGTTGATCCCGCTGCTTGAGAAGGCAGTGGAAGATCACGCCGGTGTCAGCGTGACCCTGGCCCTTGCCAAGCTGGTTGAAGAGCGTGATGGCCTGAGCCAGGCCCGTTCGCTGGTGTTGCGTCAGCTGCGTCGTCATCCGTCGATGAAAGGTTTTTACCAGCTGGTGGGTTTTCAGCTGGCCAGTGCGGAAGAGGGGCCTGCCAAGGAGAGCCTCGAACTGCTGCAACAGCTGGTCGGCGAGCAGATCAAAATCAAGTCAACCCACAAGTGTCGGCAGTGCGGCTTTGCCACTCACTCGTTGTTCTGGCAGTGCCCGTCTTGTCGCCAGTGGGGTTCCATCAAGCCGATCCGCGGTCTGGACGGTGAATAACAAGCAATAGGATGTGAGATGCAAGATCCCAAAGTACTGGTAGCGCTGGATTATCAGCACGAGGCAGATGCCTTAGCGTTCGTTGAACGTATCTCTCCGGCCCAGTGCCGTCTCAAGGTAGGCAAGGAGATGTTTACCCTGTTTGGCCCGCAGTTTGTACGTCAGCTGGTGGCCAAGGGATTCGATGTCTTTCTGGATCTGAAGTTTCACGATATTCCCAATACTGTTGCCAAAGCCGTGGCAGCCAGTGCCGAGCTCGGTGTCTGGATGGTCAACGTGCATGCCAGTGGTGGTGAGCGGATGATGCGTGCCGCCAAAGAGGCGCTACTGCCTTATGGCGACAAGGCCCCCCTGCTTATCGGCGTGACCGTGCTGACCAGCATGGAGCAGTCCGACATGATCCCTCTTGGTCTGGATGTAAGCCCGGCCGAGCAGGTGATCCGGCTGGCTACCTTGACCAAAACATCCGGTCTGGATGGGGTTGTCTGCTCTGCCAACGAGGCCCATGAGTTGAAAGCCTTGCTGGGTGATGAGTTCAAGCTGGTGACCCCGGGTATTCGCCCGACCGGTTCAGCGGCCGGGGATCAGCGCCGGGTGATGACACCGAAAGCGGCGGTCGAGGCGGGGTCCGATTATCTGGTTATCGGTCGCCCCATTACGCAGGCTGCCGATCCGGCCGCCATGCTGGCCAGCATCAATGCCGAGCTGGTTGGTGCGTAACAGGCTCAGTCAGTGATACACGGTGCAGGCCGAGCAACAGGCCTGCACCGGCCCCGATAAGATGAGAGCCGATGTGTACCTTGGCATTGATCAGGGTGGATATCGGGCTCTCTCCTGCGTTGTAGAAGTCCATCGCCAGCTTGAGCCCCATCCCTGCCAACAGTAGCCAGCCCGATGTGCGGCGTCCGTGGCGGATATCCTGCATTGCCCCCCAGACAAACAGACCATGCAGCGAGCCGGATAGCCCCATGTACCACTGGGTCTGCGGGCACCACCACCAGATCCCCAAGCCCACTGCCAACCAGAGCAGCAACATCAGCAGCGGCAGGCGAGCCCCACCCAGATAGTCGCGAAACAGGCTATAGAGGATGGCGAGGCCGCCCAGATTGAGCAGCAGGTGCCACAGATTGGTATGAGCCAGATTGCCTGTTATGATCCGCCACCCTTCGCCCCCGGCGATCAAGGGCCGATCGAAGGAGAGCTGAAGATTGGGAACGGTAAAGAAGAGTAGCAAGCTGGTGAGAGAGAGCGTGATAACCCAGAGCAATCCAGATTTGTCTGACAACATGAAACAGTCCAACGACAAGAACAGTCGATACTGTACACGTTGCACCCGAGCCCTCAAAGCCTGCCTGTGCGATTATATTGTGCCGGTTGACAATCACACGTCCCTCTACATCTTGCAGCACCCCAACGAGGTGGCACATCCCAAGGGGACTGCGGCGCTGCTGGCGGCCTCTTTGCAACAGTGCGAGATCCATGTGGGGGAGGACTTTTCCCGCGATGAGTGGCTCAATGTGCTGCTGGCTGACCAATCCCGTCGTTATTATTTGCTCTGGCCGGATGAGGATGCCATTTCGCTGACCGATCTTCGCCAACAGTGGGAGAGTGAATCCTCTGGCTCCGCATCAGTCGCCTTTATCTTGCTTGACGGCACCTGGCGCAAAGCCTATCGCATGTTGCAGAGCAACCCGGCACTGGCCTGCTTGCCCCGCATCGGTATTGGTGCCATTGCCGGTCAATATGCCATTCGCAAGAAGCCCTTTCCCGATGCCCTCTCTACCATAGAGGCGGGCTATCACCTCTTGTCCCGGTGGGAGGGGAGGCCGGAGCACTATGCGCCCTTGCTGACCCTGTTCAATCGGTTGAATACCCAGTGGCAGGACTTTGCCGAAGGCCGCCGCGCGTGACAATTCAAGGAGTTATCAAGATGAAAAAAGCAGTCGTGGTTTTCAGCGGCGGTCAGGACAGCACTACTTGTCTGGTGCAGGCATTGGCCCGGTATGATGAAGTGCACGCCATCACCTTCGACTATGGCCAGCGCCATCGGGAAGAGATCGACACCGCGCGCCGTCTGGGCAGTGCACTGGGGATCGCTGCCCACAAGGTGATGGATGTGACGCTGCTCAATGAGCTGGCGGTCTCTGCCCTGACCCGTGACGACATTCCTGTCAGCTGCGAGCTGCAGGATAACGGGCTGCCCAACACCTTCGTGCCAGGCCGCAATATCCTGTTCCTGACCCTGGCTTCCATCTATGCCTATCAGGTGGGCGCCGAAGCGGTGATCACCGGTGTCTGCGAGACTGACTTCTCCGGCTATCCCGATTGCCGTGACGAGTTCGTCAAGGCCCTCAATCAGGCGGTGTCGCTGGGGTTGGATCGCGGCATCCGTTTTGAAACTCCCTTGATGTGGCTCGACAAGGCCGAGACTTGGGCACTGGCGGATCACTATGGTCACCTCGACACGGTGCGCCAGCAGACCCTGACCTGCTACAACGGCATTGCCGGTGACGGTTGCGGCACGTGTCCTGCGTGTGAACTGCGCCGTCGCGGCTTGAACAACTATCTGGCCGACAAGGCGGGCATCATGGCCAGACTGTTTGAGAAAACCGGGCTGGGCGAGAAAAGCGCAGAGTGAGCCTGCGTCTTGCCGTGGCTTGGGGTATAATCCGCGACTTTTGCAACAAGCCGTGATCGAGATGCACTACCCAATCAACGAGATTTTCCAGACCATCCAGGGGGAGGGCATCTTTACCGGCCTGCCCGCCATCTTTGTTCGCCTGCAGGGTTGCCCGGTGGGCTGCCCCTGGTGCGATACCCGTCATACCTGGGTTGTTGATCCGGCTCGTGAAGTGGGCAAGGCGGCGGTGCTGGATCGCTCCAACGAATCCGATTGTTGGAGCCAACTTAGCACCGCGCAGATTATCAAGAGCTTTACCGACCTAGGTTATCAGGCGCGCCATGTGGTGATCACCGGTGGCGAGCCCTGCCTCTACGATCTGCACGAACTCTCGTCAGCCCTGCTGGCGGCGGGTTATCAGGTGCAGATTGAAACCAGTGGCACCAGCGAGATCAAGACCCATGAGCAGACCTGGGTGACCGTCTCCCCCAAAATTGGCATGAAAGGGGGGCTGCCTGTGCTGGTCTCGGCGCTGGAGCGGGCCAACGAGATCAAGCATCCGGTGGCCACCGAGCACCATATTGAAGAGCTGGATGCGCTGCTCGCTACTGCTACTCTGCGCCCTGATGTGGTCATTGCCTTGCAGCCGATCAGCCAGAAGCCAAGGGCCACCCAATTGGCGATGGATACCTGTATTGCGCGTAACTGGCGACTCTCAATCCAGACTCATAAATATCTGGATATCGATTAATATGGATTGGCTATCCGACGAACAGGTACTGCTGACCCTGACCAACAAGATGCCTTACGGTAAATATCAGGGGCGGCGTATCATCGATATTCCCGAGCCCTATCTGGTGTGGATGGCGCGCAGCGGTTTTCCGGCGGGTAAATTGGGCCAGACGCTGGCGCTGGCTTACGAAATCAAACTCAATGGACTTGAGTCCATGATTATTCCCATTATTAACAGGATGTCGGTATGAGAATATATACGAGGCAGGGCGATAAGGGCATGACCCGGCTGGCCGATGGTATCCAGTTGCCCAAGGATCATTTGCGGGTCGAGACCTACGGTTATATCGATGAGCTCAACTCCCATATTGGCTTGCTGATTTGTGATGTGCCGTCGCAAGAGATCGGTTTATTGGCTGATTTACAGCTGTTGCAACAGGAGTTGTTTGATCTGGGGGGGGAGTTGGCATTCTCCAACGACGCCCAGAATGAATCAATTTGGCAAGTTAATGCCGCCTGGACCACTCGCCTTGAACAGCAGATAGATCGTTATAGTGAGCCATTGCCGCCGCTGCGCCAATTTATATTGCCCGGTGGTTCCCGTGCCGCGGCGCAAGCACATGTGGTGCGTACTCTGGTGCGTCATTGCGAGCGCTTGCTGCTGACATTGAGCCGGGAAGAGCGGGTCAACCCCGAGGTGCTGCCCTATCTGAACCGGATGAGTGACTGGTTCTTTACCGTGGCCCGCTATCTTATCTGCGTGGCAGGGGATCGTGAAGTGCTGTGGGTCAAGGCTGCAGATCGCCCGCAATCGGCTATCTGATATGTCACATTTAAGCGGCAATAAAAAACCTCGCCTTGGCGAGGTTTTCTATTAGCAACGAGATTGAGATCAGATAGCAAAGTCTTCCAGTGATTTGCCTGCTGCCACTGCGCTGGCAATAGCCGAAGGCATACGGCCCTGGCCGGTCCAGGTTTTCTCTACGCCATTATCCTGATAGCGATATTTGGCTGGACGTGGCGCCCGCTTGGCTTTTTCTGATTTGCCGGGGTTGGTAGCGACAGCGCTTACCAATTCTGCCGGGTCAATACCGGCGGCTTTCAGCATTTCGCTATATTCGTTAATTTTCCGCAGATGCTCTTCACGGGCCTGACGCTCGGCAGCTTCATCCTGCTGACGCTCAGCAACGATCGCAGAGAGTTTTTCCAGTGCCTCTTCCAGTTGTTCCAGAGAAAGTTCGCGGCAGGTCGCACGCAGACTGCGGATATTAAGCAGTACCTTTAAAAATTCATTCATAGGAGTTACCACGTCGAGTCAGAGAAAAATATTATGTTCTAGCTGATTCTTGCTTGGCGATTTAAATAAGTCAAGCCGGGTTAAATATAATATCCGTGAGGAACATCAATACAGATATTTAATATGGCCTGCAATAGGCTTGGAGATTGGATGCCAATGAAACCGCAGTAGGTGAAAATAGCGTCAAAACTGGTGTTATTGCATCATTTGACTACCATTTTTCGACCTAGATATGTTTATCGTGACTATTTAATCAAAAAACTTGCTATAAGCTGCCATCTCGATAAAATGTGCGGCGAATACCTTTAAGTAGAGGCGCGCTGCCTATGAGTATTTGTGCGGAGGGTGATGCCTGTGATGCACAAGGAAAGGAGTCAGCGCCGAAGTGGCCAGGCCATCATACCGGGCTGCTGGTTCTGCATCTAATAGGTGCAGGACTGCCATAGTCATCCACTATGGAGCGCTACCTGAAGGGGCTGAGGAGTATGACCTCCCCATAGGTTTTGTTTCTTTAGATCCTCTCGGTAGATCTCCACCTGTAATCTTTAGGTGCAAAGAGATCATGGACATTAGTCATTTCGCCGACTCCGGTTGGTCCGTTCTTCCCCCCCTGTTGGCTGTCGCGCTTGCGATCATGACCCGCCGCGTGCTGCTGTCTCTTGGTGTGGGCATCGTCACCGGCAGTTTGCTGCTCAATCAGTTTTCACCCCTCGAATCCCTGCATTACATGTTGAATACCGTGCTCAAGATCTTCTGGGTCGATGGCGCGCTCAATCGTGACAACGTCAACATGATCCTGTTTATGCTGCTGCTGGGTGGCCTCATCAGCCTGATGAGCGTCTCCGGGGCGACCCGTGCCTTTGCCGAGTGGGCCGAGCGTCGTGCCAAGACCCGCAAGGGCGCCAAAGCCCTGACTGGCATGATGGTGTTTGCCTTCTTTATCGATGACTTCTTCCACAGCCTGTCGGTGGGGGCCATCTGCCGTCCGGTGACCGACCGCTTCCAGATCTCCCGTGCCAAACTGGCCTATCTGCTGGACTCCACCGCGGCGCCGGTCTGCGTGCTGATGCCCATCTCCTCCTGGGGGGCTTATATCATCGCCCTGGTTGGCGGCATCATGGCGGCCCACGGTCTGACTGAACAGAGCCCCATCGCGGCATTTGTCGAGATGATCCCGATGAACCTCTACGCCGTCTTCACCCTGATCATGGTGCTGGTGGTGATTGCATTCCAACTCGATATCGGCCCGATGCGTCAACACGAAGCGTGGGCGCTGGAAGGCAAGCTGTGGGATGAATCCAAGGGCCGCCCCATCGGTCTGGATATGGAGAGCCCGGAAGAGAGCAACGGCGGCATGATCGACATGGTACTGCCGATCCTGACCCTGACTGCGGCCACCATCTATTTCATGATCGATTCCGGTGCTGCGGTGCTGAGCGAGAAGGGGCTGCCGTTCAGCGTGCTCGGCTCGTTCGAAAACACCAACGTCGGCTCTTCGCTGGTCTACGGTGCCCTGTGCAGTCTGGTGGTCTCCATCGGTCTGGCGATGCGCCTGAAGCTGGGAGCCAAGAACTGGATCAAGGCCGCGCCGCAAGGTGTCATGGCCATGCTGCCGGCCATCAACATCCTGCTGTTCGCCTGGACCATCGGTGCCGTGGTGCGTGATGTGGAGACCGGCAAGTACCTGGCTTCGCTGGCTAACGGCAACCTGCCGATCGAAGTGCTGCCTGCTGTGGTCTTTATCCTCTCCTGTGCCATGGCGTTTGCCACCGGCACCAGCTGGGGTACCTTCGGCATCATGCTGCCGCTGGCCGGTGACATGGCCGCCGCCAGCGACATCAGCCTGATGCTGCCGATGCTGGCTGCGGTACTGGCTGGCTCGGTGTTCGGGGATCACAGCTCACCCATCTCCAGCACCAGCATCCTCTCTGCCACCGGTGCCGGCTGCCATCACATCGATCACGTGATGACCCAGCTGCCTTATGCACTGGCCATCGCCTTCGGCGCGGCCATCGGTTACCTGGCGATGGGCTTGATGCACTCCAGCCTGGCCGGTTTCAGTATCAGCGCCCTCTGGTTCGTGCTTTTTACCGGCTATCACCTGAAAAAGGCCAAAGCGCGGCCAGTGCTGGCCACCGCGTAACATTTATAGAGCAAGGGGCCCGCGGGCCCCTTGGTTTTGTCAGGGGCTTTGGTTAGCATGCGCCCCATAAATTCAGTTTCGGAACAGTATCATGGCTTCACTGCACTACAAATTTGCCACCATGAATTCAGGCAAATCCACCCAGCTCATTCAGGCGCACTTCAACTATCTGGAGCGGGGCATGCATCCTCTGGCGATGACACCAGCCATCGATGACCGTTTCGGGGTCGGGGTGATCAGTGCCCGGGTTGGCCTTGAGCTGAAGGTGGACGTGTTCAGCGACAGCTGTGATCTGTTTGAAATGGTGAAAGCGCGCCATGCAAAGAAACATATCGATGTCTTTATCGTGGACGAGGCCCAGTTCCTGACCCGTGAGCAGGTCTACCAGTTGGCCCGCATCGTCGATGAGCAGGATATTCCGGTGATGGCCTATGGCCTCAAGACCGATTTTCGCGGCGAGCTGTTCCCGGGCTCCTACCATCTGCTCTGTCTGGCCGACAAGTTTGAAGAGCTGAAGAGCATCTGCTGGTGTGGCAACAAGGCTCACATGAACTCCCGGGTCAACGAAGCGGGGCAGGTGATGCGTGATGGCGAACAGGTGGAGATCGGCGGCAACGATCGCTATGTATCGCTCTGTCGCAAACACTATCTGGAAGGTCGGGCCTACAAGTAATTCGGCTGCGATATTTGAATCGTCGAGCAGGGCGCCAATCTGGCGCCCTTTTTATTTTCCCCAACTTGTATCGCTGTGGTTCAGTCGATCTCGATATCCACCGGCGCAATGATGGGGTCGGCCACCGGCAAGCGTTGAAACAGCTGGCGAAAATGGTGCTGTACCCGGCCGATATCGACCAGTGACATGCCGGAGGCAAAACCGAACCAGACATAGAGGCCGGTGAGATCGCGAAACATCGGCGGCAAATAGCGGGGTGCGGCAATCAGCCCCTCCAGATAGTGCTGATAGAGCACCGGAATGTCATCCAGTGTCACCTTGCCGACAAACAGCATTGGCAGGATCTCGGGCACCCCTTCCAGCACGGCGCTGCGGATAAAGTTGACCGTCTCCACATAGCCACGCACGTAGGAGAGATCCTTGGTAAAGCAGGCGCCGCCGCCCACTATGCCGCCACGAAAGACCCGCTGGGTGATCTTATAGGCGTCGTGCTCGCTGGTGCCCTGCTGCACGAAGTGCTGAAACACCTCGATAAAATCGGCGCCGCGCTCGGCCATGTCGATGGCCATCACCCGATCGGAGATACGCTTGGCCCGATCCGGAAAGGAGCTGAAGGTGAGGGTCTCTATCAGGACGGCCAGCCCCTCCTGACAGGCGGTGATCCGCGGTGAACCGGCGCTCAGCCAGGTGGCATAAGGCTGCTGGCGACCGTTGAGGGTGGTGCCGACATGGACCCACCCCTCATGTACCTCCAGCACCTGCAAGTCCAGCTCGGAGAAACGGGCGTGGGAGTTGAGCTTGATGTAGTCGCCACCGGCCGCTGCATCGGAGACGATGCCATCGCTCAGCTTCACCTGCACAGTGCCGTCACTGAAGTAGCTCGACAGCTTGCCCTGCAGTTTGGCGACCGCGGCTTCTCCTTCGAACTCCTTGGGGTAGGGGCGCACCAGATGGCGGGCGCCGGGTAGGGAGAAGATATCGCACAGGCGGGCGCCCAGCTCCTTGAGAGTCTTGCGATCCCCGCGCAGGTGATCGCTGGCAGAGCCATAAAGCAGCTGGCTGTAACGCTGAAAATCGGGTTGGCCGCGCTGGCGCAGCATCTCGATCACCACCATGTACTGATCGACCGTCTCTTGCAGGATCCGGCCAAGATCGTCCTGTGGCCCCAACTTTCTGCGGATCCTGTCCCGCAGCTCCTTGAGCTCCAGATACTTGTTGCGCGGATCGAAGCCGAGGGGGAGGGCATCATAGAAGTGCCTGTCGATAGCGGGCAGCTCCCTGCCACCGCTTGCCAGAAAGCGATCCTGCAGATGGCGTGGCCATTTGATGGCATCCAGAATGCGGATGGGTTTTTGCAATGTCAGCAGCTCATCCGAGAGTGATTTCAGATGGAGGCGATACTTTTCTTGGATAGTCATGGGGCCCCCTGTGGGGCAAGCGTCATCGTGGATTTGGCTGAGTATATGCATAGCGCTTGCCAAAAAGAAGCGAGCCGCAGGGTTATCGGGTTGGCGTGCTTTTTGTTGATAGCAAATTGGTTTAGACTGCGCCCCTTGATCCCAATCTTGTCGTGGAAATGATGAATATCCCCAGCTCCGAAATGATAATGCGTTGGTTGCAACAGGCTCGTATCGAGCACTATGTCTGCGACCAGTGTCACGGTATCCACATTGTCTCTTTGCAGTCGGTCGATGGTATTCAGGAGAGCCGGATCTTCGTGGAAGAGGAAGGCCTGCTGTTCTCCTCCGAGCTGGAAGTGCGCCCCTCCGCAATGCTGCCGCTGGTCGCCGAACTGGGCCGACTCAATATGCAGTACCCCTCCCTCAAGGTGTTCCTCGATATCATCGATGACAACCTGCCGCGGCTGGTGGTCGGCCACACCGTCTTTACAAAAGCCGGACTCAGCGTCGAGCAGTTCCTGTTGTTCGTGCAAAGCACCATCGCCGCAACCCACGAACTGGTTGCCGAATGCGAACGTTCCGGCTTCCTCAACCTGCCGGAAATCCAGGTCGCACCGGAATCTGTGCATTAAGTGTTCGAACGGTTCGCCAGGTGAAAAAAGCCGTTGACGCGGGCGGGGCTTTCCCCTAAATTACGCCCCGTTCCAGCGCAACAGCGCAGCGAATACCGTGTTGGCTGAACACGTTAAACCACAGACAAAAATTTGGTGAGGTGTCCGAGTGGCTGAAGGAGCACGCCTGGAAAGTGTGTATACGGCAACGTATCGAGGGTTCGAATCCCTCCCTCACCGCCAAATTGCAAAGCCCTGATGGAAACATCAGGGCTTTTTGCTTTCTGGCGCAATCCCGAGCGGTTGTCAGCATTGGACTGCAAATCCTCATTGTTGATAGCCCAGCATCTGGTTGAGCCGATTGGCCAATAGCCGCAATGATCTTGTTGCCTAACCCAAGCCTGATCCTGTCAAACTTGCTGTCGAATTCAGTTAAAGGACCTCTCGCAAGAGAGGCCCTTTTCATTGCTCGCTGATTTGCCCTGCTCGGTACTTAAAAGGCATTCCGTGGTGATACCGATTAATGCTCCACAGTCAGCGGATCCGGGGGCAGGTTCAGATGCTTGGTGATGGCCTGATAGAGCTGGGGGTAGTTATCGTCAAAATGGTGTCCTCCCGGCAGGGTGACGCTGGTGACGTTGGGCTGGTTGAGACGGGGGCAGAGGCGGTCGCCGTCATCGTCATCGGCTCCTTGCAGGCAGAGCATCGGCAGATCGCGAATGGTCTTCACCTGAGGTTCGGTCGGGTAGCTGCGTGCCTTGTGGGTCAGCATGTCGCTGACGTGGATCTCGAAATCCGAGCTGGTGGAGGGGGAGAGCATCACGGCCCCGACCAGCCCCTGACGATAGTGCTCCGGCAACCGGTTGATGACGAAAGGGACAATCTCGGCACCAAACGAGAAACCGACCAGCAGCCAGCGGGGGCGCTGCCAGCGAGTCTGGTAATCATCAAGGATCCGCTCCAGATCGGCGGTCACCTGCTCCGGGGTTTTCTTCTTCCAGTAGTAGGTGAGGGAGCTCCAGCCCACGACCGGCATGCCGTGCAGCTGAAACTGGGCGCTCAACCCCTTGTCGAGCGCTGCCCAGCCACCATCGCCGCTGAGAAAGATCACCATGGGGGCGTCGGATGGCTGCTTGACCGGCAGCTCAATCAGGCTCAGGTCATCCTTGACCGGGGCGGCGTGCGCCGCAAAAGACGAAACGGGCAGTACGAGACTGAGTAACAGCAAAATCAAGGCTCTCATTGGCCATGCTCCTATTTCTTGATCAGCCCCAGCGGGCCGCGGCTAATCAGGGTGATCAGGTGAGTCAGGGTTCTGGGCAGTACCAGCTTGCTGCTGCAGAGCAGGTAGCGGGGTTCCCAGTGGGGCGAAAATTTCTCCTTGTAGCGTCTGAGCCCCTGAAAGTTGTAAAAACGGCTGCCACGGACGAACAGGGTATTGCCAAGACGGGCCCAGTAGCTGTTGAGCGGGTGATCGTTGAAGCCGGACATGGGGGCCATCCCCAGATTGAAGCTGGCGTACCCTTGCGCCTTGCCCCACAGCAGCAGTTCGACAAAGAGAAAATCCATGATGGGGGCGGTGCCGGTATCCAGGCTGTAGCGCATCAGATCGATGGAGAGCATCTCCTTGTTGTCGCTCACCCAGAGGTTGGCAAAGCCAACGATCTGCCCCTCGTGCCACACCAGCGCAGCCGGGCTCAAGGTCAGGTAGTCAGGCTCGAAGCGGCCGACCGAGAAACCCTTCTCCTTGCCCATCTTGCTCTGCAGCCAGGTATCGGAGACGGTCTGCAATCTGGGCAGCAGGGGGGCCACGGCACTTGCCTCGACCACCTCGAAGGTCAACCCTTCCCGTTTGCCCTTGGCGTGGCTCTGGCGCAGGTTGCGCAGGCGGCTGCCCGCCAGATCGAAAGTAGCCAGATCGACCATCGCCTCTTCACCGAGCTTGAAGGGGATCAGCCCCAGCTCCAGATAGAGCGGCAGATAGCGGGCCGAGACCTGATAAAAGACCGGGTTGGCGTCGTGCTCGTCACACCGCTCGCGAAATTGCCAGAGCAGCTCTTCGATCTGCTCGGGGCGACCAACGGGATCCCCCATCACAATCCAGCTGTTGCCCTCTATGCCATACATCAGGAAGGCGTCGCCGGCGGGGTGGAACAACAGGGACTTGTCCTGCAACTGGGCCAGATAGCCGTGGATCCCCCCCTCGCGCACCACCAGCTCGTGAGCGCGCGCCAGCGTTTCCTTGTCCGGTTTTTCACCGACTACGCGCAGCGGCGCAAGCAGCTGGGCAACCCCGGCAACGGCCAGCACGGCCACCACGCTCCCCATGGCGCGCAGGCCGCGGGCAGCCCCGCCGTGGGGCGAGAAGTGGAACCAGAGGGCGTGGTCATACTCCACCTGACGGTAGGAGAAGAGCAGCAGCCACAGGGCTCCCAGCAGCACGGCGCCGACCGAGATGAGCCAGCCCGGGGTGTACTGGGGATAGAGCAGCGACCCCTTGCGATAGAAGAGGGAGCGGCAGGGGGTCATGATGAGCAGGAAGCTGCCGAGCAGCAGGGCTGACTCCCAGTCACCCCCCTTGAGCAGGGAGAAGGCGATCCCCAGTGCCAGCAGCAGCTGGGTGATGCGAAATGCGGCGTCGTGACGGCGATAGAGGCTGCGCGCCAGCAGGATCAGGAGAATACCGCTCACGCTGCCGAGCACGTGGGAGAGCTCGAGCAGGTGGAGCGGCAACACCTGCAGCCACGCTTCAATGTGGCTGCGCATGGTCGGGATCATCCCCGAGCAGAGCAGCAGGCTACCGGCGGCAAAGGTTCCCATGCTGATAAGGGCAGGCAGAAATTCGCGCACCGCGCTCATCAGCCCCTGTAGCCGCTGCCAGCGCGCTTTTTGTTGCAGCATCTCCTGACTCGCAAAGAGCAGCAGGGCGCAGAGAAAAGGCAGCAGGTAATAGATGCAGCGATAGAGCAGCAGCGAGGCGAGTAGCTTGTCGGCTGGCAGGTAGTGAGCCAGCAGCAGGCTCATGCTCGCTTCGAACACGCCGATCCCACCCGGCACGTGGGCCAGTACCCCGAGGAAGCTGGCCAGCACGAAGGCACTGAGCAGCACAGGGTAGGGGACGCTATCTGCAGGCAACAGCACAAACAGCACGGCGGCGGCGGCCATCCAGTCGGCCAGCGCGACCAACAGCTGCAACAGACGAACCTTGAAGCCGGGCAGGATCAGGCTGTGTTCGCGCCAGGAGAGACGGTGTGTGGGCCAGCAGAGGTAGCAGGCCACCAACAGCAGAGCCATCATGCCCGCCAGCCTGAGCAGGGTATCTGCCCACTGCGGCCAGTCAGGCAGCAGCTGTGATACATCGCAGGTCAGTAGGGCGCCACCTCCCCACGCCAGCAGGCCGAGGAAAAAGGTGATGGAACAGAACAGCACCACTCGGGCTACCTCACCGGTCGCCAGACCGAGGGCTGAGTAGAGCCGATAGCGTACCGAGGTGCCGGTCAGCAGGGCAAATCCCAGGGTGTTGGAGAAGGTGTAGGCGATAAAGGAGGTGATGCTGACCTGTTGCCAGGGAAGGCGTTTGCCCAGCGCATGGAGCGCCAGCATGTCATAGCTGCAGAGGCAACCATAACTGAGCAGGGTCAGCAACAGGGCGCCCGCCAGTCGCGGCAGGGGTTGGGACCAGATGGCCAGACGAATATCGTGCCAGTGCCATGCCTGAGTCAGGTGATACAGCACGGTCAGTGCGGTGCCGAGCAGCAGCAAGCTGCACAAGGGGCCTAGCCATTTAAGCAGATGACGCCACATGCCATGTTCCTGTGGTCATTGACCGTTTCCCGCAAAGGGGGGGCCGGGTCGTGGATCCGGTTTGGACGAGGGAGGCGCTCGTCAGGAAAATTTCGGGAAGAGATGGAAAGGGAGGCGTCAGCCTCCCTCTGTGCTATCCAGTGACCGGTTGGATCACTTGGTTTTCGGTGCGACTTTGACGGCAGGGGTTTTAGCGTGGGTGGCTTTATGGTGTTTTTTCACCACCTTGGTCTGGGTCGCCTGCGGTGTGGCTGTCTTGGTCGGGGTGGCCGCCATGGTGAAACCGGAAGTGAGGGCGAAGACGGCAGCCAGGGTCAGAGGAATGATCTTTTTCATGTTCAATTTCCTTATTCGGGTTGATGTTATGGAGCGCTCTCCATGACAGTCATCCTATGACGGTTGCAGCGGCCCTTCAGTGAGCGGTTGGTGACGGTTTGTATCCAAATGTACAGGCAGGGTCAGGCAGAAGCGGGCGCCGTGGTCACTGGCCAGCAACGCCACATCCCCCCCGTGATGACGGGCAATGCTGCGCACGATGGCCAACCCCAAACCAGTGCCGCCGGTGCGACGATCCCGGCTCTGATCAAGGCGCACGAATGGTTCGAAGATCTGGGGCGCCAGCGCCGGATCGATCCCCGGTCCATCGTCGCTCACCTCCAGCAGATAGTTCTCCTGCAGCCGCGAGATGGAGAGGGTGACCTCGCTCTCGGCGTAGCGCAGAGCATTGCCGATCAGGTTCTCCACCGCGCGGGTCAGCAGACGCTGATCGCCGCACCAGGGCATGTGGCGTGGCGGCAAATCGAGGGTGAGCCTCTTCTCGGGTGCCAGCGCCTGCCAGTCGCCAAGATGCGCTTGTGCCCAGTGACTGAGCTCCAGCTCGTCCCGTTGCAACGGCAGCTCGGGTCTATCCAGCTTGGCGTAAGTGAGCATCTCTTCGATCAGGGCGTCCAGCGCTCCCAGATCTCGCTCCAGCGCCTGCTGCTCCTGCTCGGCAGGGGCAGGATCGAGCATGGCAAGCCGATAGCGCAACCGGACCAGCGGGGTGCGCAACTCGTGTGCGATGGCATCGGTCAGTTGCTTGCGGCTGGCAATCATGGCCTGCAATTGGGTCGCCATTTGATCGAAGGTGCGTCCCACCCGGGCCAGGCTGCTGCCCGGTGGCAGATTGGTTCGGCAGGAGAGATCCCCATCGCCTACGCGACGTGCGGTTTGCTCCAACTGCTGCAAGCCGCGCCAGTGGGGACGCAGCCACAGAAGGATGGGCAGGCCGAGAGAGAGGCCGATCACCAGCAGCAGCCCCACATCGACCCAGTGCAGCTCGTGCAGGTAGGAGAGGTAGGGTACAGGGCCGACAATCAGCACCCGGTCGGTATCGGGGATGCGCTGCAGGAAGGTGTCATCCTCCTCGACGATGACAATATTGCCAGCGGCCAGAAAGGCCTGATCCTCGCTGGCCAGCGGCTGGCGCACCAGCTCGCCGATCTTGAGGGGGAGGGTAAACTGACTGCTCTGCTCGGCCAGCCGAGCGGGCCAGCGCTCGGGCGGGGTTCTTGCCAACTCGCCGGTCAACAGGCCAAGGGATCCCTGCATCATGCGTTCGAGATAGCGATCACCCGCCCGTTCGGCGGTCACCTGATAGACCACACCCACCAGCAGGATGGCGAGGGTGAAGCAGCCTATCAGCAACAGATAGAACTGGATAAAGAGACGGCGCATGGCGGTGCTCCCGAAAGAGGGTTATTCCCAGGCGTGGGGGACGAAGAGGTAGCCTTTCTGACGCACTGTCTTGATCCGGGTCGGGTTGTCGGGGTTATCACCCAGTTTTCGGCGCAGGCGGGAGATGGCCACATCCATGCTGCGATCCTGACCGTCGTACTCTCGGCCGCGCAAGCTGCGAAAGAGGGCTTCCCGACTCAAGATTTGGCCCGCGTGACAAGCGAGTTCCCACAGCAGATCAAAGTCGGCGGTCGAGAGGGCAATGCTCTCGCCATCGAGGCGCACATCTCGCCCCGGACCATCCACCCGCAGCCGACCAAATTGCAGCTGCTGGGGAGCACTGCTGGTGGCGGCCGGTTGGGTTGATGTTTGCTGGTGCTGACGAAACTGCACCCGAAGTCGGGCCAGCAGCACGGGGGGCGGGGTGGTTTTAAGGATGTAGTCGTTGGCACCCAGCTCCAGACTCAGGATCTGGTTCATGTCGCTATCCAGCGAGGTGAGCATTACGATGGGGCCGTCGAAGCGCGGCCGCAGATCCCGACAGAGGGACATGCCATCCTGCCCCGGCAACATGATATCGAGCAGCACCAGATCGGGCTGTTCGGCCTCGACCCGAGCCAGCGCCATATCCCCTCTGGGCTCGAGGATCACGTCCATATCGTGGCGACCGAGCCAACTGCTGATGAGTTGGCCAATCTCGGGATCATCTTCGACAAAAAGAATGCGTTGCATAGAAAAGCTCCAACGGAAAGCAGGAGAGAAGAAGAGCGATCAGCATATCAATGGCGCTTGGGAAATACAGAAAAAGAACCGAGCAGGCTGGTGCGTGGGGGAGTGTGGCTGTGTCATCGATGCTGAGAAGCACAGTTCGATGGGGAGAAGCACATCGTGACAAATGGGCAGAGCCGCGTTTATCGGTCTGGAGGATGGCCTTGCAGACAAGGCATGGCACAGTCGATCGCAAAACAAAAAACCGGCCAAGGCCGGTTTTTCGCGGAGCAGACCAGAAGGTCACTGCACCAAGTCGATGGACGTCACCTTGCGGTGATTATCGACATAATAATGGGGTGGCTGATGGGGCTCGAACCCACGACAACCGGAATCACAATCCGGGACTCTACCAACTGAGCTACAGCCACCACTGAAATCTTCATCAACACTCGCTAATCCAGAAGAAAAGGAGAGCATCAATGGCGCGCCCTGCAGGATTCGAACCTGCGACCCACGGCTTAGAAGGCCGTTGCTCTATCCAACTGAGCTAAGGGCGCTTTGTACCAACACGTCTTAGGGACGAGTCGATGAACATGGTCGGTGATAAAGGATTCGAACCTTTGACCCTCTGGTCCCAAACCAGATGCGCTACCGGGCTGCGCTAATCACCGAAAATCCCTGACCAGCATATCGACATGAGTCGTACTGGGCAACGGGCGGGCATCATAGCCAAGCGTAAGGGGCAGCGTCAACGACTTTTTCCCCCAGTAAATTCAAGTGCCTACTTATTGCCCGCTACAGGTCTGGCGTGCGTCTGCCGCTAACATCCCGGCTAAAAAAATGCGACAATGCGCGGCAGTTGAACACATGGTGAGTGGAGAACGATGTCTGCCAAAATCATAGATGGAAAACAGGTTGCGCAAACGATTCGCAGCCAGGTCGCGGCGCAAGTCCAACAGCGGTTGGCGGCAGGGAAACGGGCTCCAGGACTGGCAGTCATTCTGGTGGGGGCGGATCCCGCCTCTCAGGTCTATGTCGGCAGCAAACGCCGGGCATGTGAGGAGGTGGGGTTTCTCTCCCGATCCTATGACCTGAGTGCCACTGCCAGTCAGGAAGAGCTGCTGGCGCTGATTGACCAGTTGAATGCGGATAGCCACGTAGATGGCATTCTGGTTCAGCTGCCGTTGCCGGATCACTTTGATACCACTCAGGTGCTGGAGCGGATCCAGCCTGACAAGGATGTAGATGGATTCCACCCGTATAACGTCGGCCGTCTGGCCCAACGTATTCCGGCGCTGCGCCCCTGCACTCCGAAAGGGATCATGACGCTGATTGAAACCACCGGTGTCAAAACCCATGGTTTGCACGCCGTTGTGGTCGGTGCTTCCAACATCGTCGGGCGTCCCATGACCCTCGAATTGTTGCTGGCGGGCTGCACAACCACGACCTGTCACCGTTTTACCCGGGATCTGGAAGAGCAGGTACGCCGTGCCGATCTGCTGGTTGTTGCGGTCGGCAAGCCCAACTTCATACCTGGCGAGTGGATCAAACCGGGAGCACTGGTAATCGATGTGGGTATCAATCGCTTGGCTGATGGCTCGCTGGTCGGGGATGTGGAGTTTGAGACGGCGCGCAGCCATGCCTCCTTCATTACTCCGGTACCCGGTGGCGTGGGCCCGATGACGGTCGCCAGCCTGATGGAAAATACCCTGATCGCCTGCAGTGAATATCACGACTGATCATGGCTGTTGATAACCCTGTGATCCCGTGAGGAGGCAGGATTAGCCAGAAATCTGACAATAAAAAACCGGTTGCTCAGAGAGGAACCGGTTTTTTATTTATCCAACGGGTGTTATTTACATATTTTGTGCTTCGTTTGGCACAATCACAGAGGCGTGATTTCCTTTCGGCCCCTGTTGCAGTTCAAAATTGACAGCCTGACCCGCTTTCAGGGTCTTGTAGCCCTCCATTTGAATCGTGGAGTAGTGAGCGAAGATATCCTCACCGCCCCCTTCCGGACAGATAAACCCAAATCCTTTTGCGTTGTTAAACCACTTAACTGTGCCGGTTGCCATACTTCTACATCCTTTTATTGATTACCCAGAAGTCGTTGAGTAACCTGCGCCAGCCCTTTATAACTAGGGACATGGGCCCATAGCAGACGGGCACAGATTAGCAAGTAACCAATCTAGTCTAACTTTTGAGCGAGTCAAGAAGTTGTTAACAGCTGATGTGATCTGGTTAACAAGTCTATTGACAACCTTGTGTTAGACGGTAGTAATCTAGAGGTACCAAAGCGCGATTATGAGCAAGCAGAAAGAACTCTTTGCTAATGAAGAGATTGCAGAAGCAGAGAAAACAAAGCTGCAGCCGCCACCCATGTATAAGGTTGTGTTGAACAACGATGACTACACACCCATGGAGTTTGTGGTGGAGGTGCTGCAAAAGTTCTTTGGTATGGATTTGGACAAGGCGACTCAGGTCATGCTGAGTGTGCATTATAGTGGTAAGGGTGTCTGCGGCATGTTTACCGCAGAGATCGCCGAAACCAAGGTTGTCCAAGTCAACACCTATGCACGTAACAACGAACATCCACTGCTCTGTACTATGGAAAAGGCTTGAATCTGATGACTTGATGGCGAGTGTGACACCACATTGTAGCTGTACTAGGGGAGGTGCCTATGTTGAATAAAGATCTAGAAAAGACGCTGAACGAGGCTTTCAAACTGGCCCGTGACGAGCGCCACGAATTCATGACCGTCGAGCACCTGTTGTTAGCCCTTCTGGATAACAGTTCAGCCCATGAGGCGCTGAGCTCTTGTGGTGCCGATGTTGAGCAGATGCGCAAGGAGATCCGCGCATTCATCACCCAAACTACTCCGCTCATACCGCGCGATGATGAAGATCGTGAAACCCAGCCGACACTGGGCTTCCAGCGCGTGTTGCAGCGTGCCGTCTTCCATGTGCAATCCTCCGGCAATACCGAAGTCAGCGGCGCCAACGTGCTGGTCGCTATCTTCAGTGAGCAGGAGTCACAAGCTGCCTATTTCCTGAAAAAAGCCGAGATCAGCCGTCTCGACGTCGTCAATTTCCTCTCCCACGGGGTTCGCAAGGACAGCAAGCCTGATCTCGGCAGCAATAACAATCCCGAGTCTGATGATGATGTCTCGGCCGCACAGATCGAGAGCTTTGCCACCAACCTGAACCAGCTGGTGCTGGAAGGGCGCATCGATCCGCTGATTGGCCGTGATCAGGAGCTCAACCGTACCATTCAGGTGCTCTGCCGCCGTCGCAAGAACAACCCGCTGCTGGTGGGTGAAGCGGGTGTGGGCAAAACCGCTATTGCCGAAGGCTTGGCCTATCGCATCGTCAAGGGGGATGTCCCCGAGGTGATTGCGGGCAGTACCATCTATTCGCTGGATATGGGTTCTCTGCTGGCGGGCACCAAATACCGTGGTGATTTCGAGAAGCGCCTCAAGGTACTGCTCAAGCAGATTGAGCGTCAGGAAGGGGCCATCCTCTTTATCGACGAGATCCATACCATCATCGGTGCCGGTGCGGCATCCGGTGGTCAGCTGGATGCAGCCAACCTGATCAAGCCGCTGCTCTCCAATGGTTTGCTCCGCTGTGTAGGATCCACCACTTATCAGGAGTATGCCCAGATCTTCGAGAAAGACCGTGCGCTGGCTCGTCGCTTCCAGAAGATCGATATTGTCGAGCCGACTATCGATGACACCACTCGCATCCTGATGGGGCTCAAGAGTCGCTATGAAGCCCACCACGGCGTGCGCTACACGGCCAAGGCGATCCGGGCGGCTGCCGAGCTCTCTGCCAAGTACATCAATGATCGTCACTTGCCCGACAAGGCGATCGATGTGATCGACGAGGCGGGTGCCGGTCAACGGTTACTGCCAGCGAGCAAGCGCAAGAAAGTGATCAATGTGCAGGAGATTGAGTCTATCGTAGCCAAGATTGCCCGCATTCCGGAGAAATCAGTCTCCTCTTCAGATAAAGAAGTACTGAAGAACTTGGAACGCAATCTGAAGATGGTGGTCTTTGGTCAGGATAAAGCCATCGAGGTGCTGACCGATGCGATTCGCCTCTCTCGTTCAGGACTTGGCAACGAGCGTCGCCCGGTTGGTTGCTTTCTCTTTGCTGGTCCTACCGGTGTTGGTAAAACAGAGGTGACCCAGCAGTTGGGCAAGGCATTGGGTGTCGAGATGCTGCGCTTTGATATGTCCGAGTACATGGAGCGTCACACCGTCTCACGTCTGATTGGTGCGCCTCCCGGCTATGTTGGTTTTGAGCAGGGTGGTCTGCTGACTGATGCGGTGATCAAGCATCCTCATTCCGTTGTGTTGCTTGACGAAATTGAGAAAGCTCACCCGGACGTATTCAATCTGCTGTTGCAGGTGATGGACAACGGCACCCTGACCGACAACAACGGGCGCAAGGCGGATTTCCGCAACGTGATTTTGGTGATGACTACCAACGCCGGTGTGCAGGAGACCCAGCGCAAATCGATTGGCTTCCAGCAACAGGATTTGAGCCACGATGCCATGGCGGTGATCAACAAGACCTTCAGTCCGGAGTTTCGTAACCGGCTTGATCACACCATCTGGTTCAACCATCTCGATATGACGGTGATTCATCAGGTGGTCGACAAGTTTATTGTCGAATTGCAGGTTCAACTGGATGCGAAGGGAGTTTCTCTCGAGGTGTCCGAGCATGCCCGCCACTGGTTGGCAGATAAGGGATATGACAAAGCCATGGGCGCCAGACCTATGGGGCGGGTGATCCAGGAGCACCTCAAGAAACCCCTGGCCAACGAGATCCTGTTCGGTTCACTGGTTGACGGGGGAATTGTGAAGGTTGAGTTGGTAAATGACAGCCTCAGCTTTGATTTTCAGGTCAATGTTGAAGCTGTTTCCCACTAAGCGTCAGTGATCAGAAAACGACAAAAAACCCCAACTGAAAGGTTGGGGTTTTTTGCTGAATTCCTGGCTTAGCGAGAGCGGAAAACAATACGTCCCTTGGAGAGATCGTAGGGAGTCAGTGCTACCGTTACTTTGTCTCCAGTCAGGATACGAATGTAGTTTTTGCGCATCTTGCCGGAAATATGAGCGATAACCACGTGACCATTCTCCAGTTCCACACGGAACATGGTATTGGGCAGGGTTTCGAGAATAGTGCCCTGCATCTCAATACTGTCTTCTTTAGCCATTGAATCCTCTTGATAAGCCACAACAAAAAACCGCTGGATCATGCCGGATTTAAGGCTATGTGTAAAGTTTACTCGGGCTTGGTGTCGATATTTTTCCATTCTCCCTGAATTAACAGCTCATGAGGGAGATAATTGCGCTTGTAATTCATCTTGCGACACGCCTCCACCAGATAGCCAAGATAGAGCCAGCTTCGCCCGGTTCGCCTGGCCAGATCGAGCTGGCAGAGGATGGCAAAGGTGCCCAGGGAGCGATCGGCATAATCCGGATCGAAGAAGGTGTACATAGCGCTCAAGGAGTGGGGTAGCAGGTCTGTGGTGGCCACGCCGATAAGACGGCCATCTTTGCGCATCTCCAGATAGAGTGGTGGCATCCAGTCACAATGGAGAAACCCGCGATACTGGCTGCGGTTGGGGGGATACATGCTGCCATCGTGGTGGCGTTCGCGGATATAACGTTCGTAGAGCAGGTAATACTCGGGCTTGTCATCGTAACTCAGGACGATCTCGATATCCCTGTTGAGCTGGCGGATCCGTTTCTGGCCGCGGCTGGGGCGAAAGCGCTCGCTGTGAATTCGAAGGGATTGGCAGGCATGGCACGCCGGGCAGTGGGGGCGATAGATGTCGTTGCCACTGCGGCGAAAACCGGCAGTCAACAATCGCTCGTAACCGTTGGCGTTGAGCAGATTGTGATCCATCAGCACCAGCAACTGCTCCTGTTCATGGTCCAAATAACTGCAGGGATGCTTGGGAGTCAGCCCTACTTTTAGGATCACTTCTTCAGTCATAGGCTGATTTCCCCCTCTTGCCAGCAGGAAGCCAATAGTGGTTGATGGCCAAGGCGTGCCAGCTCGGCCAGAAAACGGGCCCTTGGCCACTCCTCGATACCCAGGGTCGCCAGAAACGGGTTTTGCATCTGGCAATCGATGAGGGCGCCGTGATGGCGGGCGAAGTGGCGACAGAGTGCCACCATGGCAAGTTTGGCGCCGTTATCAATCCGGCTGAACATGGATTCACCGCAAAACAGTTGGCCGATAGATAGGCCATACAGCCCCGCTTGCAGCTCTCCCTCCTGCCAGATCTCGATAGAGTGGGCATGACCCAGTTGGTGCAACTGCTGGTAGGCCTCGATCATGGGTTGGCTGATCCAGGTGTCATCGGCAGTGCGACGAGGGGCGGCGCAGGCGGTAATGACTTCATTAAAGGCGCGATTGACGGAAATATCGAATGGGGTACGGCGGATAATCTTCTGCAGTGTCCGCCCCACATGGAGTTGGTCGGGACGGATCACCCCGCGGGGATCCGGTGACCACCACAGGATCGGCTGGTGGGGTTCATTCCACGGGAAGATCCCCTTGTGGTAAGCTGCCAGCAATCTGGCAGGGGAGAGATCCCCGCCGATCGCCAGCAAGCCGTTGGGCTCTTCCAGCGCATGGCTGGGGTCGGGAAACCAGCAAAGCTCATCATCCAGTTGGGTAAGATAGCGAGACATAAGGCAACGAGGTTCATAGATGAAGGCCATTATCCTGATAGTATCCAGCTTGCTCTGCTTTGTCACGGCGCCCGCCGGGGCGGAGGTCTACCAGCGCAATACCGCGCGGCCGGTCAATCAGGTGGTGTTTGGTCAGGTCGAAACGGTGCGCAATATTACCCAGCGCCAGATCCTGGAGTCAGAGCACTCTGGCTGGAAGACGCTGGGTGGTGCCGTGTTGGGCGGCCTGCTGGGCAATCAGTTTGGCGGCGGTCATGGCCGTGAAATCGCCACCGCCGTCGGCGCGCTCGCAGGTGCTGCGGCTGCGCAGCAATACCAGTCCGGGGGAACCGTGGTGGAAAACAAGCTGGTGGAGCTGCTGATCCGCAACGAACAAAATGCCCTTATCAATGTGATCCAGGATTATGATCCCGCCATGGTCTTTGCCAATGGGGACAAGGTGCGCATTCTCTACTTCGATGATGGGGTGCGGGTCGACAAGACTTACTGACTTTCGATAGTCTCGGTGATGGGGAGACTGTGGCAGGAAAGGAACCCGCAGACTCTCCTGCTGGAAAGTCTGTCGGGCGGTAATACACGGGACTGATGCCCTGAGGATTCAGATAGCTGTCTCTTGAGAGACTATCTTGTCGCGACCGGTGTTCTTGGCCTGATAGAGCAGCCGATCCGCTACGCTCAGCGCCTCGTCCATGGATATCCGCCCGACACTGATCACGCCGTAACTGGCGCGAACAAAGAGCGGGGTTTCCGGTGACAGGGGTTGCTGGCGCAGCTGCTGACGCAGCCCTTCAAGACGCTTGATCAACACAGGGACGGTACAGTGAGGCACCATCATGGCAAACTCCTCTCCGCCAAAGCGGGCGATCATGGCATCGGGGAAGAACTGGGTCAGTAACCGAGTCAGATGGCAGAGCAGTTGATCGCCGATGGCATGGCCCCAGTGATCGTTGACCTGCTTGAAGTGATCCACATCGAGCACACAGAGTGCCAGAGGCGTCTGCTGGCGCTGATGCTCTTCAAACCACTTCTGCCCTTCGTTGAACCAGTAGCGCCGGTTGTAGAGACCGGTCAGGTAGTCACAATTGGCTGACTCCTGAATGCTGTTGAACTGCTCGAGCGCTTCCAGATTGTGGCTGACCCGACACTGCAGCTCTTCCGGCTCGAACGGCTGGTTGAGAAAGTCGTTGGCGCCCTGCTTGAGATAGCGAGCAGAGAGACCGCGCTTGTCCGAGACCGAGATCCCGATAATCGCGAGCTGCTGCTTGCTGTAACGCTCTCTCAGCATCCGCACCAGACTGATGCCATCGATATCCGGCATATAGTAGTCGACCAGTGCCAGCCGGATGCCCGGGTGTTGCTCCAGCATCGCCATCGCTTCACGGGCATGACTGGCCTCATGCACCTGCAACAACTGCTTGCGCAACTGGGCCATGGTGCGGTGACGGGAGGTGCGTGAGTCGTCGACCACCAGCACTTCGATCGACTGGTTGAGATAGAGGCGGTGCACCAGACTGACGGCATATTGCAGCGAGTGGCGCGAATCCTTCATCACATAGTCCAGCACGCCGGTTTCCAGCCAGGCGGCACGTTTATCCTCGCTGATGTCGGCAGTGAGGATCACCACTGGCAAACCTCGAGCCAGCAGCTCGTTGACCGCTTCGCCACGGGGCGCATCCGGCAAGGTCAAGTCCACCAGCGCGACCACATACTCCTCGCCCCGGCAGTGACGGGCGCCTTCGAGGGTATCGAAGGCGTCAATCTCGAGGCCTGTCTGCTGGGCAATGGCCTGAGTCAGCATACGGCGGATGGTCAGGCTATCTTCGACAATCAATATCTTCTGTTTCATTAGACTCCTTCAAATAAAAAAGGCATACCGACTGGTATGCCTTATATCACATCTGCACTTGTTTATTGCGCGTCGAGGTAGCGTTCGGCATCGAGGGCTGCCATGCAGCCGGTACCGGCAGAGGTGATCGCCTGACGGTAGTTGTGGTCGGCCACATCGCCGGCAGCGAAGACACCTTCAATGCTGGTCTGGGTGGCAAAACCGTCGAGGCCGCCACGTACCTTCAGATAGCCGTTTTGCATCTCCAGCTGGCCATCGAAGATCTGGGTATTGGGCTGGTGGCCGATGGCGATGAATACGCCCATCAGCGGCAGCTCGCTGGTGCTGTTGTCCTGAGTGTTGCGCAGGCGCACACCGGTGACGCCCATCTGATCACCCAGCACTTCGTCCAGGGTCTGGTGGGTGTGCAGCACGATGTTGCCGCTCGCGACCTTGTCGTGCAGACGTTTGATCAGGATCTTCTCGGCACGGAATTCGTCGCGGCGGTGGATCAGGTGCACCTTCTTGGCGATGTTGGCCAGATACAAAGCCTCTTCCACAGCGGTGTTGCCGCCGCCGATCACCGCCACTTCCTGATTGCGGTAGAAGAAACCGTCACAGGTGGCACAGGCGGAGACGCCGCGACCCTTGAAGGCCTCTTCGGAGGGCAGACCCAGATACTTGGCGGAGGCGCCGGTCGCGATGATCAGGGCATCGCAGGTGTATTCGCCGTTGTCGCCCTTGAGACGGAACGGGCGCTGAGTCAGTTCGACACTGTTGATGTGATCAAACAGGATGCGGGTATCGAACTTCTCTGCATGGGCTTTCATGCGCTCCATCAGGGCAGGGCCGGTCAGCCCTTCCGGATCACCTGGCCAGTTCTCCACTTCGGTGGTGGTGGTCAGCTGACCCCCTTGCTGCATGCCGGTGATGAGCAGGGGATTGAGGTTGGCGCGGGCGGCATAGACGGCCGCGGTGTAACCGGCCGGGCCTGACCCTAAGATCAGCAATTTGCTGTGAGTGACTTGGCTCATGATGTCATTTCCGGGATGTGATGAGTTTGCGCGATTGTAGGTAATTCGTGATCCGGGGTCAAAGGCTGGTGAGTCGATTGCACTAATCGTGTTCACAAGGGGTGACATGCAAAATAAAGGAATAAAAAACCGCCCATCGCGGGCGGATTTTCACTCATCTCCAACTGGCGCAGGCCAGCGTAGATCAGTTCAGCAGGGTCAGGGGATCCGTGTAGGCAAGGCCATGTGCCACGGCCACTTCCTTGCAGGTGAGTTTGCCCTCCATCACGTTGAGCCCGTGCAGCAGGTTGGGATCGTTCAGCAGTGCCTGACGATACCCTTGCTGGGCCAGCTTGATAATAAAGGGGAGGGTGGCATTGTTGAGCGCCACGGTCGAGGTGCGGGCCACCGCCCCCGGCATGTTGGCGACACAGTAGTGCACCACCTCATCGACAATATAGGTCGGATCCTGGTGGGTGGTGGCGTGGGAGGTTTCCACACAGCCGCCCTGATCGATGGCCACATCGACGATGGCAGAACCCGGCTTCATGCGCGCAATGTGGTCACGGCGGACAAGTTTTGGCGCAGTGGCACCCGGTACCAGCACGCCGCCGATGACCAGATCGGCCGCCAGCAGATGGCGCTCCAGTGTCTCGCTGTTGGAGTAAACCACCTTGGCCGCTCCCTGGAACTCGTTATCGAGACGGCGCAGGGTATCGACGTTGTTGTCGAGGATGGTCACATCAGCGCGCAGGCCAATGGCCATGCGGGCTGCATTGGAGCCGACCACGCCGCCACCGATGATCACCACCTTGGCCGGTTCGACACCGGGTACGCCGCCGAGCAGCACACCGCTACCACCGCGCGATTTTTCCAGCGCCTGGGCACCCGCCTGAATAGACATGCGTCCGGCCACTTCCGACATGGGGGCCAGCAGGGGCAGGCCGCCACGGCCGTCGGTGACGGTTTCATAGGCGATACAGATGGCGCCGCTTTTCAGCAGGGCTTCAGTCTGGGGCAAGTCTGGCGCCAGATGCAGATAGGTGAACAGGGTTTGACCCGGACGCAGCATGGCACATTCGACAGGCTGAGGTTCCTTGACCTTGACGATCATCTCGGCTTTGGCGAAAACCTCTGCAGCAGAGGCCAAAATTTCGGCTCCAACAGCGATATAATCTGCATCGCTGAAGCCAATGCCGTTTCCAGCACCGCTTTGGACGAAAACAGTATGGTTTCGTGCTGTCAGTTCACGTACACTGGCCGGAACCATGCCTACGCGGTATTCATGGTTTTTTATCTCTTTAGGTACACCGATAATCATGCTATCCCTCGTCTATAGATTGGTGTTTCATGTTGCCAAAATGTTAACCAACATTTGCGCCTAGTATATTCAGGTATTGACAGGATTTGTGACCATAATTATAAAATGACTGGTGATTCTTACCAAAAAATAGCCAAAGGATGGAATAAAATGATGGAAGCTAAGAGTCGGCTAAAGGATTTGGACAGGATTGACCGCAACATTCTTAATGAACTGCAAAAGGATGGCAGGATTTCGAATGTTGAGTTGTCCAAGCGAGTTGGCCTGAGTCCTACACCGTGTCTGGAACGGGTTCGTCGCCTCGAGCGACAAGGTTATATCGAAGGATATGCCGCTATTCTGAACCCTCATTATCTGGACGCATCTCTGCTGGTGTTCGTAGAGATAACCCTCAATCGCGGGGCGCCTGATGTGTTTGAACAGTTCAACAAGGCTGTTCAGGTACTCGAAGAGATCCAGGAGTGTCATTTGGTTTCCGGTGACTTCGACTATCTGCTCAAGACCCGAGTCAGCGACATGTCGGCTTACCGCCGTCTGTTGGGGGAAACCCTGCTGCGTCTGCCCGGTGTCAATGACACCCGCACCTATGTGGTGATGGAAGAGGTCAAGCAGAGCAGTCGTCTGGTGATCAGCACCCGATAAAGCAGGTTATGCCGTGGTATCTTTTCCATATGAGACACCATGACAGTCAGAAACGAGCGGCCGGTCCGCTCGTTTCTTCTTGTAAAGATAATTGCAAATATGGCCCCGTCCCATAAGGCTCTGGCTGACAATCGATGGGCTTTTCGGGGATACTAGGCCCCCTTATTTCCTGCATTACATGTTTTCAGAAAGGAGCCGGAGTTTGGCCGATAAAAAGCTGTTTACTCCTTTATCAGGTATACAACGGATCTTCGAAGCCGTCTTGATCGCCATCACCCTGATGGCTGCTTATCTTCTGCTTGCCCTGTTGTCCTATCATCCCGCTGATCCCGGCTGGTCCCAGACCTCCTGGCAAGGGGAGGTGAAGAACCTCGCCGGTAGTGCCGGTGCCTGGCTCGCCGACATCACCATGTTTACCTTTGGTGCTTTCTCCTATCTGGTGCCGCCGCTGGTGGTGCTGCTGGGCTGGAGTCTGTTCTGGCGCCCGAGCCGTCTGCTCGATGTGGATTACCTCACCCTGGGGGTGCGGATCATCGGCTTTATCCTGACCGTGCTCGGCATGTCGGCCATTGCCAGCATGAACTTCAACGATATGCAAAACTTCTCCGCCGGTGGTCTGGTGGGGGATGTGATCGCTTCTGCAGTGGTGCCGCTGTTTGGCGGCGTTGGGGCCAACCTGATGCTGCTCTGCTTCGTGGCAACCGGCATCACCCTGTTTACCGGCTGGTCCTGGCTCACCATCGTCGAGCAGATCGGTGCGGCCTGTACCGGCTCGGTCAGCGCTGTTTATCACTTCCCGACCACCCTCGGCCGCTGGCTGACCGGTGGCTGGCGTCAACCCCGCAACGAGGGGCCGGATCCCTTGTTGGAAGGCGGGGTAGGGGCCATCGCGTTTGATGATGAGGAAGATGAGCCGCACACCAGCTGGACTCGCAAGCCCAAGGCCAAGAATCAGAAGGCTGCCGCCGAAGAGTGGCTGCCCGAACTCGACGACGATACCTTCGAGTTCGATCCTCAGTTTGATGATGAAGAGGATGAGCCGGCTCCGGCTGCCAAGCCGAAACGTGCGGTGGCGGCCGCCAATGGTCGCCGTCAGCCGGTACTGGCTGTGGCCGATGACGATGATGAGGACGATCTGGATCTGCCCTGGGCCGAAGGGGACGACGAGGTTGCCGCGCCGGTCGCCGTCGCACCAACCAAGCCCAAGCGTCGTCCGCAATCTACGCTGCCGCCGTTGCCGAGTATCGAGCTGCTCGACCGTCCACCCGCCAAGACCCAGATGATGAGCAAGGATGAGCTGGATCGCATGGGGCGTCTGGTGGAGGCCAAGCTTGCCGATTACAACGTGCAGGCCAAGGTGGTGGGTGTCTATCCGGGCCCGGTTATTACCCGTTTCGAGCTGGATCTGGCGCCGGGTATGAAGGCGAGCAAGATCACCAACCTCTCGCGCGATCTGGCCCGCTCCCTCTCTGCCAGCAGCGTGCGGGTGGTTGAGGTGATCCCGGGCAAGACCTATGTGGGGATCGAGCTGCCCAACCGGGTGCGTCAGACCGTTTACCTGCGCGAAACCCTCGACTGCGATGCTTTCCGCGATAGCCGCAACCCGCTCACCATGGGCCTGGGTCAGGACATCGCAGGGGAGCCGGTGGTGGTGAACCTGGCCAAGATGCCGCACCTGCTGGTGGCAGGTACCACAGGTTCAGGTAAGTCGGTGGGGGTCAACACCATGATCATCTCGATGCTCTACAAGTCATCCCCCGATGATCTGCGCTTTATCATGATCGACCCCAAGATGCTGGAACTCTCGGTCTACGAAGGGATCCCGCATCTGCTGACCGAGGTGGTGACCGACATGAAGGACGCCGCCAACGCCCTGCGCTGGTGTGTGGGCGAGATGGAACGCCGTTACAAGCTGATGTCGGCAGTCGGGGTGCGCAACCTCAAGGGCTACAACGACAAGGTGCTGGCCGCCATCGAGGAGGGGGAACCCCTGCTGGATCCGTTGTGGCGTCCGGGTGACTCCATGGATCAGATGCCGCCGGAGCTGGAGAAGCTGCCCCACATCGTGGTGGTGGTGGACGAATTTGCCGACATGATGATGATCGTCGGCAAGAAGGTGGAAGAGCTGATTGCCCGTATCGCCCAGAAGGCACGGGCCGCCGGTATTCACCTTATTCTGGCGACCCAGCGTCCGTCAGTGGATGTCATCACCGGTCTCATCAAAGCTAACATTCCGACCCGGATCTCGTTCCAGGTATCGAGCAAGATCGACTCGCGCACCATCATCGATCAGGGCGGCGCCGAATCCCTGCTCGGCATGGGCGACATGCTCTACATGCCGGCCGGCACCTCCAACCCGACTCGGGTACACGGTGCCTTTGTCGATGATCACGAAGTGCACAAGGTAGTGGCAGACTGGAAACTGCGCGGCGAGCCGAACTACATCGAGGAGATCCTCTCCGGTGAGTCGGGTGGCGAAGGTGGCAGCGGCGAATATGGCGGGGGTGGCGATGAAGAGCTCGATCCCCTGTTCGACGAAGCGGTCGCTTTTGTGGTGGAGTCCCGCCGTGGCTCGACCTCCAGCGTCCAGCGCAAGTTCAAGATTGGTTACAACCGGGCAGCCCGTCTCATCGAGCAGATGGAGAATCAGGGCATCGTCAGCTCACCGGGTGGCAATGGTCAGCGCGACGTGCTGGCACCGCCGCCGGTGCGGGACTAAGCCTCACCGTTTCTTACTATCCCTGGCCATGCCCTTCGCGGGCGTGGCCTTTTATCGAGAGCGTCTTTATGAAGAGCGTGATGAAAAAACAACTGTTGATGGGTACCGTGCTGCTGATGGCCAGCAGCCAGGTGTGGGCCGATGCGGCCAGCGATCTCAAACAGAAGCTGGCGGGGGTTAGCCTCTTCTCCGCCAAATTTGCCCAGACCGTCTATGACAGCAAGGGCAAGGAGCTGCAAAAGGCCAGCGGCGATCTGCTGGTGCAGCGGCCAAACCGTTTCAACTGGCACACCACCTCGCCGGACGAGAGCCTGATCGTGGCCGATGGTCAGGATGTCTGGGTCTATGATCCCTTCGTCGAGCAGGTGACCGTCCTCAAGCTGAAAGATGCGGTGCTCAACACCCCCTTTATTCTGATCGCCGGCAATGACGACAAGTTCTGGAAGAACTATGACGTGACCCAGCAGGGGGATGTCTACACCGTCACCAGCCGTAACAAGGATGAGCTGATTGCCTCCTTCCGTGTCACCTTCGATCGGGCCCACAACATCAGTCGTTTCGATGTGAAAGAGGCGCAAGGGCAGTGGAGTGAATTCACCCTGAGCAGCTTCAACCGCAAGCCGGTGCTCAAGGGCAACGAATTTGTTTTCAAGATCCCGAAGGGGGTCGAACTGGACGACCAGCGCTAATGAGCAATCTCTCGCTGGATTTCTCATCGGACTTTCGTCCGCTGGCGGCCCGGATGCGGCCGCAAAACCTCGACCAGTATATCGGTCAGCAACATATCCTGGGGGCTGACAAGCCCCTGCGCAAAGCCATTCTGGCGGGTCACTGCCACTCGATGATCCTGTGGGGGCCGCCCGGTACCGGCAAGACCACGCTGGCGGAGTTGATGGCTCACTACTGTCAGGCGGAAGTGGAGCGACTCTCTGCGGTCACCTCCGGCATCAAGGAGATCCGCGCCGCCATCGACAAGGCGAAGGAGAACAGCTGGCGCGGGGTGCGCACCATTCTGTTTGTGGATGAGGTGCACCGCTTCAACAAGAGCCAGCAGGATGTATTCCTGCCTCACATCGAAGATGGCACCATCACCTTTATCGGTGCCACCACCGAAAACCCCTCGTTCGAACTCAACAACGCACTGCTCTCCCGGGCCCGGGTCTATCTGCTCAAGCGACTGGAGGAGAGCGATATTCTCGCCATGCTCGATCAGGCGATGACCGATCCCCGTGGTCTTAATGATCCGGCACTCACCTTCGCCCCCGGCGTCAAAGAGGCGCTGGCCAAGGCGGTGGATGGGGATGGGCGCAAGTCCCTCAACTATCTGGAGCTGTTGGCCGACATGGCCGAAACCGACAGCACTGGGGCGCGGGTGATCGACAGTGCCCTGCTCGCTGCCGTGGTGGGGGAGCATGTGGCCCGCTTCGACAAGGGGGGGGATCACTTTTATGACCTCATTTCGGCGGTGCACAAATCCATTCGCGGCTCGGCGCCGGATGCGGCGCTCTACTGGTATGCCCGCATGGTGAGTGCCGGTTGCGATCCTCTCTATATTGCCCGCCGCTTGCTGGCGATTGCCTCGGAAGATGTGGGTAATGCCGATCCCCGTGCCATGCAGGTCGCCCTGTCGGCCTGGGATTGTTTCCATCGGATCGGGCCGGCGGAAGGGGAGCGGGCCATCGCCCAGGCGATCGTCTATCTCGCCTGTGCCCCGAAAAGCAATGCGGTCTACACCGCTTGGAAGGCGGCGCTTAATGATGCCAAAAACCTCCCTGACTTCGAGGTGCCGGTACACCTGCGCAATGCGCCGACCAAGCTGATGAGCGATCTGGGCTATGGCGCCGAGTATCGCTATGCCCATGACGAGCCGGGCGCCTATGCCGCTGGCGAGCAGTATTTTCCGCCCGAGCTGGCGGGCAAGCAGTACTACCAGCCCACCGATCGCGGCCTTGAAAAGCAGATTGGTCAGAAGCTCGATTACCTCCATGAACTGGACAGGCAAAGTCCGCAGCAACGGGGCAAATAGCCCCTTTGTTACCTCGCATGGCTGAAAATTGGTCAGGCGTTTGAATATGCAGGACGGTTTGCGTGCCAAAGTCGGTAAAAACGACACAAATAGTCCCTGTTCGGGCGGGGGGGCGGTCTGCTACACTGCCCGTCTGACCCCGCTTGTCTTGGCCTTGCGCCATCTTCTTGATCTCGAAGGCCTGATTGTTGAGGCCCGATTCTGAAGACGATTGGGGTGCGCCAACCGATGTTAACTTCCGGATCTGTTTCCCAGCCCGTCATGACGACTCAGGCCCAGATCCCATTTTAAAAAAGTAGGTAAACCATGCTGGATCCCAAATATCTGCGCAGCGATATCGAAGAGGCTGCCGCTCGTCTGGCGACACGTGGCTACGTTCTGGACGTAGCGGCTGTCAACGCTCTGGAAGAGAAACGCAAGGATCTGCAGTCCCGTACCCAGGAGCTGCAGGCCGAGCGCAACGCCCGCTCCAAATCCATCGGTGAAGCTGCCCGTCGTGGTGAAGATGTTGCCCCGCTCAAGGCCGAAGTGACCAAGATCAACGACGAGCTGGAAACCAGCAAGGTCGAGCTGGATGCCCTGCTGGCCCAGCTGAAAGCCATTGCCGACGCCATCCCCAACCTGCCGAGCGAGACCACTCCGGTGGGCCGTGACGAGAACGACAACGTGGAAGTGCGCCGCTGGGGGACCCCGCGTGAATTCAGCTTCCCGGTACGCGATCACATCGATCTGGGCGAAGCGGCCAAGGGCGTTGACTTCAAGAATGGCGTCAAACTCTCCGGTACCCGTTTCGTGGTGATGAAGGGGCAGATTGCCCGTCTGCACCGTGCCCTGGCTCAGTTCATGCTGGATCTGCACACCCAGCAGCACGGTTACACCGAGTGCTACGTGCCCTATCTGGTGAACCCGGACAGCCTCTATGGCACCGGTCAGTTGCCGAAATTTGCCCAGGACCTGTTCAATACCGGTATCGAAGGTGAAGGGGAAGAGGAGGGCAAGCTGCGCAAGTTCTCTCTGATCCCGACCTCCGAAGTGCCGCTCACCAACATGGCCCGTGACGAGATCTTTGACGCGCAAGAGCTGCCGATCAAGATGACCGCTCACAGCCCCTGCTTCCGCTCTGAAGCCGGTTCCTACGGTCGTGATACCCGTGGCCTCATCCGTATGCACCAGTTCGACAAAGTCGAAATGGTTCAGCTGGTTCACCCGGAGAAATCCTGGGATGCCCTGGAAGAGATGGTCGGTCACGCCGAGAAGGTGCTGCAACTGCTGGAGCTGCCGTATCGCGTGATGGCGCTCTCTACCGGTGACATGGGCTTCTGCGCTTCCAAGACCTACGATCTGGAAGTGTGGCTGCCAGCCCAGAACACTTACCGCGAGATCTCCTCTGTCTCCAACTGCACCGACTTCCAGGCGCGCCGCATGCAAGCTCGCGTGCGCATCGACGGCAAGCCGCAGCTGCTGCACACCCTGAACGGCTCCGGTCTGGCGGTGGGTCGTACCCTGGTTGCCGTGATGGAGAACTACCAGCAGGAAGATGGCCGCATCGCCATCCCGGCTGCGCTGCAATCCTACATGGGTGGCCTGACCCACATCGGGTAAGCTCACGCCGCTGACCACAACGCCATGGCATTGCCATGGCGTTGTGCATTCTGGCGCCGATCAACCGTTTTAGTGCTGAAAAAATGCGGCTTTTCGGCGTCGCTTTGAACAGTTAACACATTTTTATCAAGCAATGCGCAATCGTTTTTGTTAGACTGCGCCGCAATTTCGCAGGACATCTTTTTCTATGGTCTGGATTGATTACGCCATCATCGGCATCGTCGGTTTCTCTGCTCTCATCAGCCTGGTGCGCGGCTTCGTCAAGGAGGCCATGTCTCTTGTCACCTGGTTCGTCGCCTTCTTTATTGCCAGCCATTTCTATCCCGATCTCGCCGTCTATTTCACCTCCTTCTCCGACGCGCTGGTTCGCAACGGTCTGGCCATCGCGGCGCTGTTTGTGGCAACCCTGATCCTCGGCAGCGTGGTCAACTATGTGGTGGGCCTGTTGGTGGACAAGACGGGTCTCTCCGGTACCGATCGGGTGCTGGGGGTCTGCTTCGGTGCAATTCGCGGGGTGCTGATCGTCAGTGCCCTGCTTTTTTTCATGGATACCTTCACCAGCCTCTCCCAGAGCGACTGGTGGGGGGCGTCCAAGCTGGTGCCGGAGTTCAAGCCGGTGATCCAGTGGTTTTTCGGGTTCATGTTGAACTCATCCAGTTTTCTTAAACAGGTATAGTGACTTCGAGGTAGCAAAGACATGTGTGGTATTGTCGGTATAGTTGGCACCACCCCCGTCAATCAGGCCCTCTACGACGCCTTGACGGTGTTGCAGCACAGGGGACAGGATGCCGCCGGGATTGTGACCATTGATAGTGGAAACTTCCGGCAACGCAAGGCCAATGGCCTGGTGAAGGACGTGTTTGAAGTGCGCCACATGCAGCGTCTGCAAGGGAACATCGGCATAGGTCATGTCAGATACCCCACCGCAGGCAGCTCAAGTGCCGCTGAAGCCCAACCTTTTTATGTGAACTCGCCCTACGGCATGGTGCTGGCCCATAACGGCAACCTCACCAACGCCAAGGAGCTCAAGGAGCAGCAGTTCAAGGTCGCCCGTCGCCACATCAACACCACCTCCGACTCGGAAGTGTTGCTGAACGTGCTGGCTCACGAGCTGGATCGCTGTGACAAGATGGCCCTGCGTCCCGAAGATATCTTCGCCGCGGTGCGCAGAACCCATCAGCAGATCCGCGGTGCTTATGCGGTGGTCTCGCTGGTGATTGGCCATGGTCTCATCGGTTTTCGCGATCCCAACGGTATTCGCCCGCTGATCCTCGGTCGTCGTCAGGACGAGCTTGGCCAGGTGGAGTACATGCTCGCCTCCGAGAGCGTGGCGCTCGACGCCATCGGTTTCGAGACGGTGCGGGATATTGCGCCGGGTGAAGCCATCTACATCACCGAGCAGGGCCAGCTCTTCTCTGAGCAGTGTGCGGAGAACCCGCAGATGAGCTCCTGCATCTTCGAATATGTCTATTTCGCCCGTCCCGATTCGTGCATCGACAAGGTCTCGGTCTACGCCGCCCGCCTCAACATGGGTCGCAAGCTGGGTCAGAAGATTGCCCGCGAGTGGGAAGATCTCGATGTCGATGTGGTTATCCCCATCCCCGAGACCTCCTGTGACGTGGCGCTGGAGATCGCTCACACCCTGGATCTGCCATACCGTCAGGGTTTTGTGAAGAACCGCTACATCGGTCGTACCTTCATCATGCCGGGCCAGACCCAGCGCAAGAAGTCAGTGCGCCGCAAGCTCAACGCCATCAGCTCCGAATTCAAGGGCAAGAAGGTGTTGCTGGTGGATGATTCCATCGTGCGTGGTACCACGTCCGAGCAGATCATCCAGATGGCCCGTGAAGCGGGGGCAGCCAAGGTCTACTTCGCCTCGGCGGCGCCGGAAATTCGCTTCCCCAACGTCTATGGCATCGACATGCCCACCGCCAACGAGCTGATCGCCCACGGTCGCGAAGTGGAAGAGGTGTGCAAGCTGATTGGCGCTGACGGTCTGATTTTCCAGGATCTGGAAGATCTGGAAGCCGCCGTAAGGGAGATCAACCCGGATCTGCGTCACTTCGAGACCTCGGTCTTCAATGGCCACTACGTTACCTCCGACGTGGACCAGTCCTATCTGGATCACCTCAATGCCCTGCGCAACGATGACACCAAAGCGGTGCGTGAATGGCAGGAAGGCACCAGCAATCTGGAAATTTTTAACGAAGGTAGTTAAACGTTTGCGGTTTTGCCGGATGGGATAGCGAGATGGGGGCCAGTGGCCCCCATTGTCGTTTCTACCTCGCACCGCCAGAAGGGGTAGGGTGTATCTGTTTGAAAAACATTCGTTTATCTTGCCGGATATGGGCATGGCCAGCGGGATCCGCTAGCATAGGCGGCAACATATATGATCGATACGCTTTTAAGAGACGAGAGTTCAGATGGATGATCTGCTAGCCCCAGTGCGCCAGTTTTTGCAGTGCGAGACCCCGGATGAGTGGGTTGAGATGGCGCGGGATCCGGCCCGTTTACCGACCCTGCTCATCGATCACGCCAACTGCGAGACCAAGGCCGCACTCACTGCCCACAGTCTGGTGCGCCGCTACTGCCTGCCCAAGGGCAAGCGCCATCTGCTGCCCAAGCTGGAGTTTTACCGCGAGCTGGATGCCATCCCGGAGAAGGCCGAGATCCTGGGCAAACGCAGCATGGGGGAGTCTGATCGCACCGTCTTTGCCGAGCTGGAGCGCAATCCGCTGCTGTTTCCCATGGTGCGACTCATTCAGGAGGAGCTGCACCACTTCGAGCAGGTGCTGGAGATCATGCAGGCCCGCGGCATCGAATACGGGCCGGTGACGGCCTCCCGCTATGCCCGCCAGTTGATGCAGCATGTGCGCACCCATGAACCGGCCACCATAGTCGACAAGATGATCATCGGCGCCTATATCGAGGCCCGCTCCTGCGAGCGTTTTGCCAAGCTGGCGCCCCATCTGGACGAAGAGCTGAGCCGTTTCTACGTCTCTTTGCTGCGCTCCGAGGCGCGTCACTATCAGGATTACCTGAGCCTGGCCGAACAGTACGCAGGGGAGGATATCAGCGAGCGGGTGGCCTTCTTTGGCAAGCTGGAAGCCGAGCTAATCTGCTCGCCGGATCCGCAGTTCCGGTTTCATAGCGGCCTGCCTGTCACATCTGACAGTTGTTGACGCACAGGGGGCAAACTACTATTGCCCTGTTCCTACTACGAGCGACAAGTAGTTACTTTTGAGCGCAATTCCCGGCCCTGAGCCGGGATCTTTTTTTCTGCCGTACCTCCTTCCTGCTTTTGGCGCTCTATGCTGAATCCCTGGCTATTTTTGCGTCTTCCCCTTGCGATGAAATCCTGTTCGATCAGCCGGTTATTGTGGTGATAAAGTGCTCATTCAGGTGGCTCACCCTTGTAGAAACGGGCGAAACCGTGTACTTTTTTGCCTTCGCAAGATTTGAATAACCAATCAATAGGAGCGTGTATGCGCATTGTTCTGTTGGGGGCTCCGGGCGCCGGCAAAGGTACCCAGGCTCAGTTCATCATGGAAAAACACGGTATTCCCCAGATCTCCACCGGCGACATGCTGCGTGCGGCGATCAAAGCGGGCACCGAGCTCGGTCTGAAAGCCAAAGCTGTGATGGACGCAGGTCAGCTGGTCTCTGACGACATCATCATCGGTCTGGTCAAAGAGCGCATCGCTCAGCCGGACTGCGCCAAAGGCTTCCTGTTGGACGGTTTCCCGCGCACCATTCCCCAGGCGCAAGCCATGAAGGACGCCGGTGTCGTGGTTGATTTCGTGCTGGAGTTCGATGTGCCGGACGAAGAGATCGTCAAGCGCATGAGCGGCCGTCGCGTTCACTCCGGCTCCGGCCGTACCTACCACGTGGTGTTCAACCCGCCGAAAGTGGAAGGCAAGGATGACGTGACCGGTGAAGATCTGGTGATCCGCGCCGACGACGAAGAGACCACAGTACGCAAGCGTCTGGATGTATATCATCAGCAGACCGCGCCGCTGATCGGTTTCTACGGCAAAGAGGCGGAAGCGGGCCACACCCGTTACGTCAAGATCGATGGCACCCAGCCGGTTGATCTGGTCAGCAAGCAGCTTGCCACCATTCTGGGCTGATCTTTGCTGCCGGCACTGTTTCCCGTGCCATCAGATAAATAAAGAGAAGGGCCCTGTCGGGCCCTTTTTGCATAATGACAGATAGACAGGAAGCCAACGTGACCACGAAAACCGGAATATTGCTGGTCAATCTGGGTACCCCAGCCGCACCGACCACCGCTGCCGTCAAAGCGTTCCTCAGCCAGTTCCTGCACGATCCCCGTGTGGTGGACCTGCCCCGTTACCTCTGGTGCCCGCTGCTCCACTTCATCATCTTGCCGACGCGCTCGCCCAAAGTGGCCAAGCTCTATCAGCAGGTGTGGACTGAGCAGGGCTCGCCGTTGATGGTGATAAGCAAGCAGCAGCGTGCTGCGCTGGAGCAGGAGCTCAAGCGGGAGGGGGTTGAGGTGCCGGTGGAGCTGGCGATGACCTATGGTTCCCCGTCAGTGAATGATGGCTGGCAGGCGCTCAAGGCCAAAGGGGTCAACCGGGTGATCCTGTTGCCGCTCTATCCGCAATATTCGGTCAGTACCACCGCCTCGGTCTTCGATGCCTGGGGCAAGGCAATGAAGAAAGAGCGCAATCTGCCGGTGGTGCGGCTTATTCGTGATTATCACGCCCATCCCGAATACATTCAGGCGCTGGCCATGAGCGTGCGCCGTCACTGGGAGCAGCACGGTCAGGGTGATCACCTGCTGATGTCGTTCCACGGTATTCCCGAGCGCTACGAGAACGAAGGGGACCCCTATGGTCACCAGTGTCGCCACACCGCCACTCTGCTGGCCGAGGCGCTCGGGCTGGAAGCCGGGCAGTGGACGGCCAGTTTCCAGTCCCGCTTTGGCAAGGAGGAGTGGCTCAAGCCCTACACAGACGTGACCATCGCTGGCCTGCCGGCCGCCGGGGTCAAGCGGCTCGATGTAATTTGTCCTGCCTTTGCCGCCGACTGCCTCGAAACCCTCGAGGAAATTCAGGTACAGAATCGGGAGATCTTCATGGAGGCCGGTGGCGAGCGGTTTGAATATATCCCGGCCCTCAACAGCGATCAGGCCCATATCAGGATGATGGTCTCGCTCATTTGCCGCGAATTGGCATGAGTGACCGGCAGTCAGTCAAACAAGGAGTCGAGTCATGGTACATATCACGCTGATATACGCAGGCCTGCTGGGGCTGCTGTTTTTGGGGCTATCTTTCTGGGTGGTCAGACGTCGTGCCCAGTTCGGGGTGATGATAGGGCAGGGGGAAGCCCCCGAGCTGCTGGCGGCGATCCGGGCCCACGGTAATTTTGCCGAGTATGTGCCGCTGACCCTGCTACTGATGGCGCTCTGCGAGCTCTCCGGTGCCGGTGCGCTTTGGCTGCATGCCGGTGGCGCCATGCTGTTGGTCGGCCGCATCCTGCATGCCATTGGCATCCAGATCCCCAAAGCCCCCAATGTGCCCCGTTTTCTGGGCACCTTGCTGTTCTGGCTCGCCCTCGGCCTCTTCTCGCTGCTGGCTCTGTTGCAGGGCATGGCGGCCGCCTGAAAACCGGCGCTTTTGTATGCTATGGAACCACCCCGGGCAGGGTGGTTTTTTTATGGTGAAAAGGCAAACGTTTTTCCTTGCAAGCCTTGTCTATACTGACTCCATTATTTAAACAGGGCGACTTTTCGGGGCGGCGGATTGTGTTAAAATCCCGCCCCTCTTTCCCCCAGAGCACAGAACATTGCCATGAAATTTCCCGGTCAGCGCAAGTCCAAACACTACTTCCCTGTCGACAGACGCGATCCCCTGGTTCCGCAAAATCCTCTGTTAACCGAGCTGGGCAAAGCCTACGTCGTCGGGATTGATCAGACCCTGGTTGATATCGAAGCCCATGTGGATGAAGACTTTCTGACCCGTTATGGTCTGAGCAAGGGGCACTCCGTCGTCATCAGTGATGATGTAGCCGAACGGATTTATGACGAGCTCAAGGCCAACAACATGGTGGTGAGCGAGTTTGCCGGTGGCACCATTGGCAACACGGTACACAACTACTCGGTGCTGGCCGATTCCCACTCCATCCTGCTGGGTGTGATGAGTCAGGACATTCGCATCGGCTGCTACGCCTACCGTTATCTGTGCAACACCTCTTCCCGCGTCAATCTGGACTACCTGCAGCCGGTTGATGGCCCCATCGGCCGTTGCTTCACTTTCATTACCGAGTGCGGCGAGCGCAGCTTCGGTATCAACGCCGGCAAGATGAACCAGCTGGATGTGCAGCACATTCCGGAGGATGTGATCAAAGGAGCGTCTGCCCTGGTGATCACCGCCTATCTGGTACGCGGTGACGATGGTGATCCGATGAAAGAGGCGGCCATGACCGCGGTGCGTTATGCCCGCGAGGCCGGTATTCCCGTGGTGCTGACCCTGGGCACCCGTTTCGTCATCGACGAAAACCCCCAGTGGTGGCGCGACTTCATTGCCGAGAACGTGACTGTGCTGGCGATGAACGAAGACGAAGGTGAAGCCCTGACCGGTATCGCAGATCCGCTCGGTGCGGCCGACAAGGCGCTCGACTGGGCCGACATGGTGCTCTGTACTGCTGGCCCCATCGGCCTCTACATGGCGAGTTATACCGACGAGGACTACAAGCGCGAGACCACTCATACCCTGTTGCCGGGCGTTATCCCCGAGTTCAACATGTATGAGTTCAGCCGCCCGATGGCCCGCGCCAAGTGCCGTAAACCGGCCCGCATCTACTCCCACATCTCCCCGTACATGGGTGGCCCGGAGAAGATCAAGAACACCAACGGGGCAGGGGATGGCGCACTTTCCGCTGTGCTGCACGACATGGTGGCCAACTCTTATCACCGGATGAATGTGCCCAACTCCGCCAAGCACATCTCCGAGTTCCTGACTTACTCCTCACTGGCCCAGGTGTGCAAATACGCCAACCGCGTCAGCTACGAGGTGTTGGCCCAGAGCAGCCCCCGTCTCTCCCGCGGTTTGCCGGAGAAAGAGGACAGCCTGGAAGAGGTTTACTGGGAGCGTTGATCTCCTGAATCTGCAAGACGCCTCCATCGGGAGGCGTTTTTGCAGGCAAATATGGGTTATCCCGGCTTTTTTCCCGGAATAACCCCAATATGCTTGAGTCCATGTCACTTTTACGACACCATTTGGCCATCGTATTGTCGCCCGACAATGCCGCAGCACCCGAAAGAAAGAGAGAACCCCATGAGCATGCTTAACGACAACCTTGACGCCAATTTCCAACTGTTTATCGAACAAGTCCGCGAGTCGGGTCAGGTGTGGGGTCTGCGCTATGGGGAAGACTGGGTCGTCTGCCGCTCCGCCGAATTTGAAGATGCCGACGTGATGCCGCTCTGGTCTGCCGAAGAGGACGCCCGTCTGCACTGTGTTGACGAGTGGGCCGATTACGAGCCGGAAGTGATCGATCTGGAAGAGTTTCTCGATATCTGGATCAACGATCTGGATGAAGACGATGTGCTGGTCGGCCCGAACTGGAACGCCGATCTGGAAGGTCAGGAGCTCGAACCCATCGAGCTGGCCAAGGCACTGGTTGAACTGGACGCCTGAAAGCGCCTCCATTGATGGCCTGAACGCACAGGCCATCGGGACAAAGACCGGCATCCGTGAGGGTGCCGGTCTTTTTTATGGTCGAATGGCCCGATTGATGAGTTAAAAGCCGATTTGCCTTTGCACCTGTCAGGGGGATGGTCCATCATCAACCTTTTGCCAAGGGAGGAGCGCCATGTTTGTATTCGACGTAACGGGAGCTGCGGGTGAGAAGGCCAGCATTCGGGTGCAGGCGCTGGATTGGGCGCAAGCCGGACCTGTGACCTTCCAGTGCGATGATGATCAGCTGGCGGTCGTGCTTCTGAGCGGTTGTCGTTGCGATGCAGTGGGCTTTTTCAACCTGTTGGCGGGGTGCAAACCGCTCTATATCGAGCAGTGGCTCAGCTATCTGCAGGAGAGTGGTCGCATTGGCAAGTGGAGTCACCAGACCGAGAGTCCCGCCGATGGGGACTATCTGGCCAGAGCCGGTCTGGAGCACGATGAGCTCAATACCCTGCTTGGCCAGGTCTATCAGGTGGCGGGGTTCAACCGGTTGCAGATCAACCGTTACCTCAAAAACCGCCACAATCCTACTACACTGGCTACCCGTTACGATCAGAAGGAGCTGGAGCGTTATCGCCAGCTCAATGACATCATTCTGACCCTTTTGAAGCTGAAGCATCCTCAGTAAAGAGCCCCAGCTGGCTGATATCCGGTCGCAGCGGTTGCGGCCGGGCGATCAGATAGCCCTGCAAGCCATCCACGTACATCCCCTGCAGCAGCTGTTTCTGACCAAGCTGTTCTACCCCCTCTGCAATCACCTGACACCCCATCCGATGTGATACATCGACGATCATCCGCACGAACTGCTGGTTGGTCTGATCCTGTTCCAGCCCGGTGATCAGGGCAGGGTCCAGCTTGATATAGTCGGGCTTGAGCTCGCGAAACAGGGTAAAGGAACCGATCCCCTTGCCGAAATTGGCGATCGCCGAGCGACTGCCGTTGCGGCGCAGCAGCTCAAACACCCGCTTGGCGCCTGTCAGGTTGCGTTCCAGATGCTCTTCATCCAGTTCGAACACCAGATTGGCGCTGGTATTGGGATCTTTGAGCAGCTGGCGGTCAAGCCAGATCAGGAAGGCGCTGTTTTGCAGCAGGTTGGGGGAGAGGTTGATCCCCCAGCGACTCTGGTTGGCACCAAAGGCCCGGTACTGACGCATGATGTGGGTAATGACCAGCTGCTCCAGCCGCATCACCATATCCAGCCGCTGGGCCATGGCAAACAGGGTATCGGTGGGCAGGGCGGTGCCGTCATTGCCGCTGAAGCGGGTGTAGATCTCGTTGTAGGCCAGCATGCTACGGTGCAGGGGCTGGATCGGCTGGTAAGTAAAGCTGAGGCGCTCCTGCGCCAGCACTTCGGTCAGCACGTCGCGCCAGTGGTGTTGCCCCTGTAGCTCGGAGGCGCTGTCATCCTGCTGGATGGCCCAGCCGTTGATGGTTTCAGTCTGGGCGCGAGCCAGCGCCAGATCCGCTCTGGCCAGCACAGCTTCGATTTTCTGGCCGCTGCTGAGCTTGGTCAGCCCCGAGTAACCGGTGCTCTCCAGCTCGTGCTGATCCTGATAGTGATCGAAGGCCACCTTCAAATCCTGCCCCAGTAGATGGGGAGGAATATTGGCCACCGGTTGCACCAGCACGGCGAAATCAGCCCCCGAGATGCGATAGACCTGATTGCCCGGGAAACGGCTTACCACCCGCTTGATGAGGGCGGCCATGTCCTTGATGTAGGCATCACCAGACTGGAAGCCGCGCTGGGCGTTGATCTTGCCAAGCTCGGTGGCACGGATCAGCACCAGGGTCGCGGTCTGGGTGTCCTGGTCCCGCTGCAGCAACTCGGTCATGTCGCGGCGAAACGCGTGGCGGTTGAGTAGCTGGGTCAGCTCGTCGGTGGTGGCCAGGTTGCTGAGTTCGGTCAGCTGGCGATGGGCGCTCTGCTCGGCGCTTTCGAACTGCTCCAGCAGCTGTTGCAGTACCTCCCGGGAGGCGGGCTCATCGAGTTGTGAGGGATCCCGCCCTCTGATCGCCTTGATCCAGGTGAGCTCCTGATGCTGGAGCATGCCATCCATGGTGCGGATGGCCAGCATCAACAACAGGATCATGCCAAGCAGTGTGGTGGCCAGAATAATGGCCAAAGTGAGCGGTGTGCTCTGAAGGGCCAACCAAACTGCTTGCAGGAGCAGCAGGGGTATGGTCACTATGGTGGCGATCAGAAAGAGGGTACGTCCGAGCTTGTGAACCATCTTGTCATCCTTGAAGTGGCTGCTTTGTGGGGGAATTTTAACCAAGCTGGCGGAGCAAAGCATGCTATTCCTCGCAACTCGGTGAAAAGGGTCAATTGAGATCGGTTAAATGTGAGTGAAACCACTTTCACAGGTGCCGAAACAGGCGAAGATGAGTTGAAAATAGATCAAACAAGGCAGAGGTAAATCATGTTGTTAGAGCCCGAAAATAGTGCCAAAGCACGACAATTATTGAACCAGAGTATGGCACTGGTGCTGGCGGGTGGACGTGGTAGTCGCCTGAAGCAGTTGACTGACAACCGCGCCAAGCCTGCCGTCCATTTCGGTGGCAAATTCCGGATCATTGATTTTGTGCTCTCCAACTGTATCAACTCGGGGATCCGCCGCGTTGGTGTAGTCACCCAATACAAATCCCACAGCCTGCTGCGTCACCTGCAATCGGGCTGGTCCTTCCTGCGTTACCAGATGAACGAATTCATCGACCTGCTCCCTGCCCAGCAACGGGTGGACGAGGTGCACTGGTATCGCGGCACCGCCGATGCCATCTATCAGAACGTCGATATCATCCGCGACTACGGCCCCAAATACCTGGTGGTGCTGGCGGGGGATCACATCTACAAGATGGATTACGCTGCCATGCTGCTCGACCATGTGCGCCTTGGCGCCAAGGTGACGGTCGCCTGTATCGAGGTGCCGCGGGCTGAGGCATCCGCCTTCGGGATCATGGATATCGACGAGCAGCGCAAGATCCGCGCCTTCGTCGAAAAACCGGCCAATCCGCCCGCCATGCCAGGTTGCGAAGATCGCTCGCTGGCCTCCATGGGGATCTATATCTTCGAGGCGGAGTACCTCTACCAACTGCTGGAGGAGGACATTCACAATCAGGACTCCAAACACGACTTCGGGATGGACGTGATCCCCCGCATCGTGGAGGAGGGGATGGCATTTGCTCACCCCTTCAACATGTCCTGTGTCGGGGCGCGTGAGGGGCAAAAGCCCTACTGGCGTGACGTGGGCACGCTGGACTCCTTCTGGGAAGCGAACATGGATCTCGCCTCCGTGCTGCCCGAGCTCGACATCTACGATCAGAACTGGCCCATCTGGACCAGCCAGACCCTGACGCCACCGGCCAAGTTTGTGCAGGATCGCAATGGTCAGCATGGCATGACCATCAACTCCATGTTCTCGGGCGGGACCATCGTCAGTGGGTCGTTCGTGCTCAATTCGGTGCTCTTTACCAATGTGCGGGTGCACTCCTTCTGCACCCTGGATCAGGCCATCATCTTCCCCGGGGTAGAGATCGGTGCCGGTTGCCGTCTGCGCCGGGTGGTGGTGGACAAGGGATGTGTGCTGCCCGATGGGCTGGTGGTGGGCGAGAATGCCGATGAGGATAGCCGCCGCTTCTACCGCTCCGAACAGGGGATTGTACTGGTGACCAAGGAGATGCTGGACAAGCTGGTTTGAGGAAGGCCCTTGAAACTGTGTCAGACGCTGTAATGCAAAGGGAGCCAAATTGGCTCCCTTTTTCATGCTGGTGAATGACGAAGATTATTCGCTAACCACCGCTTTGGCGGCCATCACCATGGCGGTGCCGAGCTTGCCACCGGCAGCGGTCACTTGCGGTACGCCATCTTCATCGGTGTCGCTGCCGGCACCTTCGATGATGTTCTCGCCGGAGTCACCGATCCACTCGGCCATCTGCATGCCACCGTTGACGGTGCCACGGAACCAGCTGACGTACTGACCGGTCAGCTTGGCCAGCTCCAGCTCGGGCGCCTTCTCGGCCCCTTCGTTGCGCAGGTTCAGCATGGCAGAGCGCAGGGCGCCGGAGATGGCAGCCTGGGTCCAGGGAGTGTATTCACCCTGTTTACCCGCCAGCCAGGTGCCCGCCTTGGCATTGAAGTAGGCCTTGTCGGCAGCGATAAACAGCTCGCGGGCGGCGGTGCGGTACTTGGCATCGGAGGTAGCGAGGAAGGCGGCAGTCAGACCACGGATGGCGGCGAACTGAGCATCGATGGAGTGGCCGGCATCGAGCTTGCCACCCAGCGTGATGCCGTCATGCACCAGACCATTTTTGCCCTTGAGGTTGGCAAGGATGAAATCGGCCTGTTTGCGGATCAAGTCGAGCGCCTCTTGACCCTGCTTGGTCTTGAGGTTCAGCTCGCCATTGTCACCGGCGGCGTAACCGACCGGCAGCGCATCCTGAGCGCGCTGGAAGATCTGCAGGGCGACCAGTGCGTAAGCTGCGTCAAAGGTGGTGACGTGCTTGCCCTGTTTGCCTGCCTGCCAGCTGTCGACCAAGGTGCCAGACTTGGCATCAAAGTGCAGGGCAGCCAGGTTCTTGAAGGTGAGGTTGGAGAGATTGATCGCCAGCGAGAAGGCATCGCTGCCCGCAACGGCTTTGCCCAGGTCATTGGTCTTGTTGGCAGCCGGTGCGGCGGCAAACGGCGCACCGTCAAACACGGCGTGGAAGGCCGGGTTCTGGTTGGTGTTGGCGCTGCGCTGATCGCTGAAGGCATAGAACTCGGAGAGCGGCCACAGCATCATCCAGGCATCGCGCAGCTGGGCGGAGCCATCCACCACCTCCAGCTTGCCAATGGCACCGGCATCGTTGCTGCTGGTTTCGGTCACTTTCACCTGATGGGGGAAGTAGACAACGCCCTTGGCCGGTTCGTACTGCGGGGTGATTTTGGCGCCCAGTTGCTTGCCATCGAAGCCGAGCTGGTTCTGCATGATGGCCAGCTTGTCGATGGACTGCTCGGTCAGCATCATGCCGTTGAAGCCATCGGCGGCAGAGACGCCCAGCTTGTGTTTGCCATCCTGATCCATGGTGGCGGAGGCGGCTTCTACCTCTTCATCGGTTTCGGCTACGTGCATGCCGCCGAGGAAGTCCTGAGACCACATCACCTCTTTGAGCAGGATGCCGCCCACCGCTGCGGGCACCAGCAGGTTGTCGCTGCCGCTCCAGCGCAGGGTGCTGTAGTCGCGGAAGTAGGCGGGCACCTGGGTCTTGACGGTTTTCTCGATGCCTTTGGCGGTCTTGATGGTGATCTGATCTCCATTGACCGGGGTGGCGTTGACGGCCTGGGCAAACTCCGGATTGGCGGAGGCGTAGGGCAGGGAGAGGGGATACATGCCCTGCGGCACTTCATCGGCCGGGAAGCCAACGGCATCGGCCATGGCCAGCACCCGTTGCCCCAGAGAGGCCATGGTGCCACCACGAGCCAGGTTTTGCGGCCCGTTCACCAGATGCGGGCCCATACCGGATTGGTAGTTGAGGGCGTACATCGCCTCTTCGGAGTATTCGTAGGATTCGATGCCGGCAGCGAAGTCGAACGGGGTCGGCTCATCGGCACGGTTGGCATCCAGCACATCCAGATCCAGCCCCAGCGCTTCGGCAAGCGGCTCACCGGAGAGCTCGAATTCGGTATAGGCCAGCATGTTGGCGGCGGTATTGAATGTCTTGTCTTCGACTTTGACGGCAGCGTGTGCGGCGCCGCTGATCAGTGCGCAGGCGATCGCCTGAACCAGTACGGTTTTTCTCATGTCCCTTCTCACCATTGGTTTTATTATTGACGCTTCTCATAACGAATCTAAATGAGAATGGTCTGCATTATGCTGTGTTGAGGGGGACTTGAGAAGTAAAAAACCGCCCCATTCGGCTGCACGTTAAACCGGATGTGCGCTGTCGAATAGGACGGTTATCTGTTGAGCGCGCTGAAAGTGCCAGTGCGGCGGGAATCAGAGCAGCTTGAACGGGATGACCAGACGGCCCGGCTCTACCTTGAGGGCTTCGACCTTCTCCTTGATCCTGGCTTCGTTCTTGCGGCTGCTGTCGAGGCGATAGACCGGGGTCTGCGACAGGAACAGGGAGAGCGACTGATTGAAGGTGGGCAGCAGCGGGGTGAGGGCGGCCCCGATATCGGCCGGCTCGGTCTTGACCGAGAGCAGCTCAAGATCGCGCAGATATATGGCACCCTGATCGGCCACATAGTCCGGGCGTGCGCTCAAAGCAAAGCGGATCTTCATCTGCTGGCTGCCAAGGGGGCTGCTCACCTGCAGGTCGCCAGCGGCGTCCAGCTCGATGCGATCTGCTTGTTTGCGGCCGATACGGCTCTGCATCTCATCCAGACGGATCTTGCTAGACATGATGCCGGGGATCCCCAGCTGTTTTTCAAAAGAGACCTGAGCTTTGAGGTACTGGTTGATTTCGGCCTCGCTGACGTTGTACTGGGTCAAGGAGCAGGCTCCCAGCAGCAGGGCGAGGGGGAGTAACAACAACTGTTTCAACATGATGGATTCCGCTTGGGCAACTATGATGGCGCTATCTTACGCGATAACGGGCGTGGAATGAGAGCCTCATACCTTGGGAAATCACGGAGTTGCTGCATTCCCGATTGTTTTTTGGCAACCGCCGGGTTCATCATCGACGAGTGAGCGGAATAGGGCTGAGCTGTTGGCTGCGGGCGTAGGTCTACGCCTTAAGCAGAGAGAAGAGCACAGAGAGCGAGAAGAGCAAAGAGAACGAGGAGAGCGTAATGGTTCGGATGGGCAAGGTTGGCTGCAGGGCGCTGCTGTGGCTTGGCTGCATGATGGGACTCTGGAGCCCATCGCTGTGGGCCGAGGTGAAAGTGATCCCGGTATTCGAGGCGCAGGCCGCGGTGCAGACCCTCAAGGAGATCTATCCCCAGCTTGGGGTGAGTGCCATGGGTAATCAGCTGGTGCTGAGCGGGACGCCAGCCCAGCTGCAGGAGGCCGAAGCCACGCTGGCGCAGATCAACCAGCCACCGCAAAGCCTGCTTATCGAGTGGCGGGTCGATGGTGTCGCCAGCGGTCAGCAACTGGGAGGCTCAATCAGTCGCGACGAGGTCAAGCGGCAGTGGTTGCTCGATGGCAACTCCCAGCAGTACCAGCGCAGCCAAAACGACAGCTGGCAGGTGCGCGGGCTTTCGGGCCGTCCCGTGCTGCTGCAGATGGGCTCCTATCAGCCGGTGACTTTCTACCAATGGAACGGGGGCGCCGTGGTGGGGATGATGCCGTTGGTGAACGGCCTCTATGCCACGGCCACCTTGATTGGCGATCGGGTGCAGATTGCGCTGAGCAGCGAACAGGCGAGGCTGGATCAGGGCACCATCAATCGTGGGCAGAGTGCCACCGAGGTGAGCGGGGCCCCAGGCCAGTGGCTGACGGTGGGGGAGCTCTCGACCAGCTCGGCAGATCAGGGGAGTAGCCTCGGCACCCAGCTACAGGGCGGACGAGGCAGCCAGAGCGAGCGCCAGACCCTGCAGATCCGGGTCACTCGTCAATAGATGTCAGTCCCGTCAGTGGGGCTGATCTGCGGCATATTCCCGTAGCTGGCGGCTGCGCAGCAGATACCAGAGCGCCCAGAGGCTGGCGACCAGCACCAGCGCGGTGGGCCAGCTGAACGACCACTTCTGCAGATTGAGGCTGTGCAACTGCATCAGCAGACCGCTGACGGCAGAGCAGAGCAGCAGCAGCGGGCTGTGGCGTCGAAGTCTGGCGCGAATGCTCTGGGTTTGCTGATAGGTGCCCCCGCAGGCGAGCAACGCCAGCATAGCGGGTACGTCGGTCAGCAGGCTGATGTAGAGGGTGATCTTGTCCGGATAAAAGAGGGTCAGGATCTCGCTGCCGCTCTCGCGGGTCACCCCCGCCATCAGAAAGAGCCAGACCGAGCGGGTCAGCAACAGGGCGATGGGCCAGAACCAGAGGGGCGGGCGCAACTGGCCGTGATCGTCATATCGGTGTTCGGGGTAGAGGGTCATGGTTGCCCGTTATCCACGTGAATTGAGTGATGAAGGGGATATGGGGCGATGAAGCGTCCTTTGCAAGGCGTTGGGTGTGGCGCAAATTAATCGGGGGGCAATGCCCCCCAATCCGGTTCTTCAAATATCGCAGCGCGCGTCTGCGTTGTTACAGCCAGCCTTTACGCTTGAAGAAGAGCCCGGTGCCGAGCGACGACATCACCATCAGCACCAGTGACATGGGATAACCATACTCCCAGGCGAGCTCCGGCATGCGGCCAAAGTTCATGCCGTAGATACTGGCGATCAGGGTCGGCGGCAGGAAGATCACGGCGGCTACCGAGAAGATCTTGATCACCTTGTTCTGCTCCAGATTGGTCACCCCCATGGAGGCCTCCAGCTGGAAGTTGATCTTGTCGAACAGGAACTGGGTGTGGGGCAACAGGGATTCCACATCGTGCAGCATCTCGTCGATCCACTTGTTCTGCTCAAGGCTCATGCGCTGGCGCAGGCTGCGTTTGAGGAAACGCAGGGCGCGGCGGGTATCGTGCAGGGAGAGACGGATCTGGCCGTTGGCCTCTTCCTGTGCCATCAACTCTTTCAGCATGGGGTTGATCTGATCCGGCTCGAAGATCTGATCGGCGGTGTTTTCCAAGGTCTTGTAACCATCCTCGATAAGGTCGGAGAGGTACTCCACCTTGAGGTTCTGCACCTCCAGCAGGATGTCGAGGGCATCCTCCACCTCCAGCCGATCCTGGCGCATATAGTGACGCAGCAGGCGCACCAGCCCGATGTCATCTTCACGAATGCTGATCAGCAGGTTGTTGCGCAGGGTAAAGGAGACGTGGACACCCTTGGTGTCACGACCGATCCGCTGGGGAAACAGGGAGTGAATGTGCAGACCATCGGTATCCCAGTAAAAACGGGCGGATGCTTCGATGTCGTCGAGCTCTTCCTTGTCGGGGACCTCTTCCAGGAACAGGCCCGTCAACCATTCTCGCTCTGCCGTGTCCGGCTTGTAGGCATCCAGCCAGACCGTGTTGTCAGGTACTATGTCGTCAGGCCCGAGCGTGACTATGTCCAGCACCTTGTTGTTGAGAATGTAGGCGGTGATCATCTGTCCCCCCTTAAAAAGTCATGGGTAATCAGGGATGGTTGCACAGGTCATGCGGCCTTAGATCGCTGCAGAAGGCGATCCCGTGGATAAGCAGATCGGGCCGATGGAAAACCTGAATGCGGCGAACTATACAGGGGCGGGCCACGCTTGTCAGGGGCTATTCATCAGGGATTCAGCCTGTTTGTTCAAAAAAACAGCGAGGTCGGATCACCTGAGCGGCTATGCGGGGTAGAACCCAGCCTTTGGTTGGGGGAGGGCTAGCTGGGACTGCTTGTTGCCGCTGCCCCGTTTCATCACATATTCGGATAATTGGGCCCGGAGCCCCCCTGTGGCGGCGTCCAGATAATGTTTTGACTGGGGTCCTTGATATCGCAGGTTTTGCAGTGGATGCAGTTGGCGGCGTTGATCTGCAGTTTGGCCGCGCCTTCCATTTCCAGTACTTCAAACACCCCTGCCGGGCAGTAGCGTTGGGCGGGTTCGGCCCAGGTGGGCAGATTGACCTCGACCGGAATGCGCTCGTCCTGCAGCTTGAGGTGGCAAGGCTGATCCTCGTCGTGACTGGTGTTGGCCAGATACACAGACGAGAGCTTGTCAAAGCTCAGCTTGCCATCGGGTTTGGGGTAATGGATGGGCTCGCAGCGGATGGCCACGCGCAGCTGACGGTAGTCGTGAGCCTTATCGAACAGCCTGAAGGGCGAGTTTGCGCCAAACAGCTGTTGCTCCAGCCAGTTGAAGGCCCCGCCCAACCAGGGACCATAGCGGTGAAGTGCTGCGCCGAAGTTGCGCGCCGCCTTGAGCTCGCGGGCCAGCCAGCTCTGGTGCAGCTCGTCACCATACTGGGCCAGATCCCGGCCCCCTTCATCGCCACCTCGCAGCGCCATCGCGACGGTTTTTGCCGCCAGCATGCCGGACTTCATGGCGGTGTGGATCCCCTTGATCCGGGAAAAGTCGAGAGTGCCCGCATCACAACCGATCAGCAGGCCGCCCGGGAAGTGCATACGGGGCAGGGCGTGCCAGCCCCCCTTGGTGATGGCGCGGGCGCCGTAACTGATGCGTTCACCCCCTTGCAGCAGGTCGGCGATAAGCGGGTGATGCTTGAGGCGCTGGAATTCGTCGAACGGGCTGAGCCAGGGATTCTGGTAGTTGAGATCGACAATCAGCCCGACCGCGACCTGATCCCCCTCCATCTGATAGAGATAGAAGCCACCGTGGCTATTGCCGCCTCCCTGCTTGCCAAGGGGCCAGCCACTGCCGTGCAGCACCTGTCCCGGGTTGCCCCGACCTGCTGGCAGTTGCCACAGCTCCTTGAAGCCGATGGCATAGTGCTGAGGCTGGGCAGGGCTTGCCAGATTGAATGTGGCGATCAGCTGCTTGCCGAGATGACCGCGGGCCCCCTCGGCAAAGAGGGTGTAGCGGCCGAGCAGCGCCATCCCGGGCACATGATCTGCTTTTGGGTTGCCCGCCCGATCTAGCCCGAGATCGCCGGTGATCACACCCTTGACCCGTCCCGCTTCCATGATAAGTTCGCTGGCGGTAAATCCCGGGTATATTTCGACTCCCAGTTTTTCAGCCTGTTGGCCAAGCCAGCGGCAGAGATTGCCGAGGCTGATGATGTGACAGCCCTCATTGTGCATCCGGGGTGGCACCGCCCAGGCGGGGAGTTGCAGGGAGCGTTGCTCGCTTTGCAGCAGATGAACCTGATCATCGCTGACCGACACGCCGAGCGGTGCTTGCTGCCAGCCATCCGGCAGCAGCTCTTGCAAGGCGACGGGATCAAACAGGGCGCCGGAGAGCAGATGGGCGCCAATTTCGGCCCCCTTCTCCAGCAGACAGACAGAGAGAGTAGCATCCTGCTGTTTCAGGGCGATGGCTGCACTGAGCCCCGCCGGACCGCCGCCGACGATGACGACATCAAATTCCATTGCTTCCCGTTCCATCTTGCCTCTGCGCTCTGGTTGGCCTAGGGTAATGCTGGTAGTTTACGTAAACGTAAATCAGTTGTAAGTAAAACTGAGCAAGAAAAAGCAAAAAATCAGGGAAGAGCGTACTGCAACAAACGCAGAGGCACACTAATGAATTCAATCCAAAGAGACGAGGCATGACCCCATGAAGCTGCTGGTCGCAATCAAACGGGTAGTCGACTACAACGTCAAGATCCGGGTGAAGGGAGACGGCTCCGACGTGGAGCTGGCCAATGTGAAGATGGGGATCAACCCCTTTTGTGAAATTGCGGTGGAGGAGGGGGTCAGGCTGCGGGAAGCCGGGGTTGCCAGCGAACTGGTGGTGGTGACCTTCGGCCCTGACGCTGCCGCCGAGCAACTGCGCCATGGGCTGGCGTTGGGGGCGGATCGGGCGCTGCATTATGTCACCGATGAGACGCTCACCCCGCTGACGGTTGCCCGTGCCTTGCACAAGGTGTGTGAGCAGGAGCAGCCGGATCTGGTGCTGCTCGGCAAGCAGTCCATCGATTCAGACAACAATCAGGTGGCCCAGATGCTGGCTGGCCTCAATGATTGGCCGCTGGCGACCTGCGCGTCAGCCCTCAAGGTAGAAGCGGGGGAGCTGCTGGTGACCCGCGAAATCGACGGTGGCCTCGAGACCCTCGGCATGCCGTTGCCTGCCGTGGTGAGCGCCGATCTGCGTTTGAATGAACCGCGCTTTGCCTCGCTGCCCAACATCATGAAGGCCAAGCGCAAGCCGCTTGATAGCGCTCCGTTCTCGACACTCGCCGTTGAGGTGACCAACCAGACCCGTTTGCTCGGGGTGATGGCGCCGCCAGTCCGCAGCGCCGGGATCAAGGTGGGCTCGGTGGACGAGCTGGTGGACAAACTCAAACATGAAGCGAAGGTGCTGCCATGAGCGTGCTGATCATTGCCGAACATCATCAGGGCCATCTGGCCAACAACGTGGCACAACTGGTCACCGCTGCCAGATCCATCGGTGGTCAGGTTGACCTGCTGTTGCTGGGTCAGGGGCTGACCGAGGCGGGTGAACAGGCGGCTGCCCTCGGCGGCGTCGACAAGGTGTTGCTTGCCGAACATCCCCGTTTGGCTGACGGGCTACTGGATGGGGTGGACAAGCTGCTGGCCAGCTGGTGCGAAGGTTACAGCCACTGCCTGATGGCGGCGAGTGCCATGGGCAAGGCGCTGCTGCCACAGGTGGCGGCTCGCCTCGGGGTGGAGATGCTCTCCGAGGTGACGGCTATCGAGAGCAGCGACACCTTCCTGCGCCCCATCTATGCGGGCAATGCCATTGCCAGAGTGGTGAGCTCGGCGCCCGTCAAAGTGATGACGGTGCGGGCCACCGCGTTTGCCAAGGCGGCGACGGGCGGGCAGGCTCTCATCGAACGCTTGGCCGTGCCCGAATTCGCTGGCCGTACCCGGCTGGTCGAGCGCCGCGCGGTGCGCTCCAGCAGGCCCGAACTGACCGCCGCCCGGGTGGTGGTCTCTGGTGGCCGGGCTCTGGGCTCCAAGGCGCAGTTTGCTTTGATAGAAGCGCTGGCCGACAAGCTGGGTGGGGCGGTGGGGGCATCGCGAGCCGCCGTTGATGCGGGATATGTCGCCAACGATCTGCAAGTGGGCCAGACCGGCAAGGTGGTGGCGCCCGAGCTCTATATCGCGGTCGGTATTTCGGGGGCCATCCAGCATCTGGCGGGGATGAAGGAGTCGAAGGTGATCGTGGCCATCAACAAGGACAGCGATGCCCCCATCTTTCAGGTGGCGGACTACGGGCTGGTGGGGGATCTCTTCACTCTGCTGCCGGAGCTCACCGCCAAACTGTAAATTTGTCAGAAATGGCTGAGCTGTGGTCGTTTATGCGCTCTGCCCGCCATTTCTGTGCATGTTCCCTGCAAGCCCTGACCCGTTCAGGGCTTTTTCTCCTGCAAGGGAGACGCAGAGTGACGGTAAAAGGTTGAGCCAGCTCCCAAAAAGCCTTTGATCCGCTGGCTGCTCTTGTGTAAAACCTGACAAGTCATCGATTACTCTCATCCACTCACGGAAAGCGTCATGAGCAAACAGATTTACAACTTCTGCGCCGGCCCCGCCATGCTGCCGGTTGAAGTCATGGAGCGCGCCCAGCGCGAATTTTGTAATTTTCAGGGGCTGGGAGCCTCGGTCATGGAGCTTTCCCATCGCGGCAAGCCCTACATGGCGGTTGCCGAGAAGGCCGAAGCGGATCTGCGCGAACTGCTGGCGGTGCCGGACAACTACAAGGTACTCTTCATGCACGGTGGCGGCCGCGGTCAGTTCTCCGCCGTGCCCATGAACCTGCTGGGCGGGGCCAACAAGAAGGCAGACTTCCTGCTGACCGGCGTCTGGTCCCAGAGCGCGGTGGATGAAGCCAAAAAGTATGGCGATATCCAGACCTTCCAGGGGGTTGCAAAGAACGAGCAGGGGATCTCTCACCTGTTGCCGACCCCGGCGTTTCGCACCGATGCGGCTTATGTTCACTACTGCCCGAACGAAACCATTGATGGCATCGAGATGTTTGACATCCCGGCCACCGGCGAGGTGCCGCTGGTGGCAGATCTCTCCTCCACCATTCTCTCCCATCCTCTCGACGTGAGCCGCTTTGGCATCATCTATGCTGGTGCCCAGAAAAATATCGGGCCGTCCGGGCTTGCCATCGCCATCGTGCGCGATGATCTGCTGGATCAGGCGAGAGCCGATGTCCCCTCGATTTTCGACTACAAGCTCACTGCCAAGAACGACTCCATGTTCAACACGCCGCCCACCTACGCCTGGTATCTGGCCGGTTTGGTGTTCGAGTGGCTGAAAGAACAGGGTGGCCTCGAGGCGATGGAAGCGCGCAACAAGGAGAAGGCCGACTTCCTGTATGACTATCTCGATCAGTCGAGCTTCTATGGCAATCAGGTGGATGTCAGCTGCCGTTCGCGGATGAACATCCCGTTCCAGCTGAAAAATGCCGAGCTGGACAAGCAGTTCCTGGCCGAATCGGAAGCGGCTGGTCTGCTGGCCCTCAAAGGACACCGCATTGTCGGTGGCATGCGCGCCAGCATCTACAATGCCATGCCGCTGGAGGGGGTGAAGGCCCTGGTGAGCTTTATGGATGGCTTTGCCAAACGCCACGGCTGAGAAGAGGCTGAGAAGAGAGTACTCACATGCTTGCTGGCGGCCTCTCGTGACAACTCGTGAGCCGCTTCCAGCTATTGCAGTGATTCAAGACGCCGGGGATACCCCGGCGTCTTTTTTTCAACAGAAGCAGTGCGCTGGCGTTTGCCGTGCGATTTCCCCTGAAAGTGCCCTTGCCGAGCGGGACGCAGGCTGTTAACGTCCGGACAGGCGTTTATTTTTGAGATAGCACAGGAAGTCTATGAATTCGTTGCGTTTGGAACCCATTTCTCGTGTAGCCGGTGAGGTCAATCTGCCCGGCTCCAAGAGTGTCTCTAACCGTGCGCTGCTGCTGGCGGCGCTGGCTCGTGGCACCACCCGTCTGACCAACCTGCTCGACAGCGATGACATTCGTCATATGCTGGCTGCGCTGACCCAGCTCGGAGTCAAGTACAAGCTCTCTGCCGACAAGACCGAGTGTACCGTTCAGGGGCTGGGCCGCAGCTTTGCGGTGAAAGAGCCGGTCAATCTGTTCCTCGGCAACGCCGGTACCGCCATGCGCCCGCTCTGCGCCGCCCTGTGCCTCGGCTCCGGTGAATATACCCTGGGCGGCGAGCCGCGCATGGAAGAGCGTCCCATCGGCCATCTGGTGGATGCTCTACGTGAGGCGGGTGCCCATATCCAGTACCTGAAACACGATGGTTATCCGCCGCTGGTGGTGGATGCCAAGGGGCTGTGGGGCGGCGATGTGCACGTCGATGGCTCCGTCTCCAGCCAGTTCCTGACTGCGTTTTTGATGGCGGCGCCAATGGCGGCCGGTGATACCCGGATCCACATCAAGGGGGAGCTGGTCTCCAAGCCTTACATCGACATCACTCTGCACATCATGAAGCAGTTCGGGGTGGTCATCGAGCACGACAACTACAAGCTGTTCTACATCAAGGGCAACCAGACCTACATCAGCCCGGGTGACTTTCTGGTGGAAGGGGATGCCTCCAGCGCCTCCTACTTCCTCGCGGCGGGTGCCATCAAGGGCAAGGTACGGGTCACCGGTATCGGCAAGCACAGCATTCAGGGTGATATTCACTTCGCCGACGTGCTGGAGAAGATGGGCGCGCGCATCACCTGGGGCGATGATTTCATCGAGGCGGAGCAGGCGCCGCTGCACGGAGTGAATATGGACATGAACCATATTCCCGATGCGGCCATGACCATCGCCGTTGCCGCGCTGTTTGCCGAGGGGCCGACCTCCATTCGCAATATCTACAACTGGCGGGTGAAAGAGACCGATCGTCTGCACGCCATGGCGACCGAGCTGCGCAAGTTGGGCGTCGAAGTGGAGGAGGGGCATGACTTCATCACCGTGACCCCGCCGACCCAGCTCAAGCACGCCGAGATCGATACCTACAACGATCACCGTATCGCCATGTGCTTCTCGCTGGTGGCGCTGTCGGATACACCGGTCACCATCAATGATCCCAAGTGTACGTCGAAGACCTTCCCGGATTACTTCGACAAGCTGGCCAGTATCAGCCAGCGTGGCTGATCACTGACAAACCCGTTATCTTCGACTCTTGTGGCCCGCGCTGAGCGGGCCTTTTTGCCCCCCTCATCCGCACTTTCATTTCGCATAGCATCATTTCAATAACTTGCAAGATTGATATATAAAATAGTTTTGTGATTGCTGTAATTTCCTATTTACACATGCGCTGTCGCGGGCTATGTTGAGATTTCCTAATCGCAGTCATCTAGCAGGAAGCCTTGTCATGCAGCATCAAACCGACGACGTTCGTATCAGTGAAATCAAAGAGTTATTACCCCCGGTTGCGGTGCTTGAGAAGTTTCCGGCTACCGAGGTGGCCTCGTCCACCGTTTTTGAATCCCGTCAGGCCATTCACAATATCCTGGCCGGTGAAGATGAGCGTCTGCTGGTGGTGATTGGTCCTTGCTCCATCCATGATCCGGTTGCCGCGCTGGAGTATGGCAAGCGCCTCAAGGCGCTGCGCGACGAGCTGAAAGATCAGCTGGAGATCGTGATGCGGGTCTACTTCGAAAAACCGCGCACCACAGTGGGCTGGAAGGGGCTGATCAACGATCCGTACCTCGACAACAGCTGCAAGATCAACGACGGTCTGCGCATTGGTCGCAAGCTGTTGCTGGATCTCAACGACATGGGGCTGCCGACTGCCTCCGAGTTCCTCGACATGATCACCCCGCAATACGTGGCGGATCTGATGAGCTGGGGCGCGATCGGTGCCCGTACCACTGAATCCCAAGTACACCGCGAGCTGGCCTCCGGCCTCTCCTGTCCGGTGGGCTTCAAGAACGGCACTGACGGCACCATCAAGGTTGCCATCGATGCCATTGGCGCTGCCAGTGCGCCGCACCACTTCCTGTCGGTCACCAAATACGGTCACTCCGCCATCGTGGCGACCCGCGGCAACCCGGACTGTCACATCATCCTGCGTGGTGGTCGTGAGCCGAACTACAGCGCGGCCCATGTCAGCGAAGTTGTGAAGGGGTTGGAGAAAGCCGGTCTGCCGCAGAAGGTGATGATCGACTTTAGTCATGCCAACAGCAGCAAGCAGTTCAAGAACCAGATGGTGGTGGCAGAAGACGTAGCCGGTCAGCTGCGTGCCGGCAGCAAGGCGGTGTTTGGTGTGATGGTGGAGAGCCATCTGGTGGAAGGGCGTCAGGATCTGGTGGAAGGGTGTGAACTCACCGTCGGCCAGAGCATCACCGATGCCTGCATCGGCTGGGCTGATACCGAAGTGTTGCTGCGCAACCTGGCGGATGCCGTCGCAACCCGTAACGCCCGCTAAAACCATCCCGGCGGCGCTGTTAATCCTCAACGCGCCGCTGGAACAGCAACGATGCCATTCGGCCAAATCGAATCCATAAAGCAAAAGCGCGACCCTCGGGTCGCGCTTTTTCGTTGGTGAAGTTGATTACCAACGGTAGGTTTTCAGCAGAGCCTCCAGTTTCTGACACTGCTCCACCAGCTGGATGCTGGCGAGATTGGCGGCGTGCGCCTGACCCAGGGTGTCGTTGGAGGTGTTGCGAATATCGCTCACCGAGCTGTCTACCTCATGGCAGACCCTGTCCTGCTCTTCGGCCGACTGCGCCATCTGGGCGTTGAGGTCGTTGATGCGGGCGATGCGCTCGATGATGTTCTGCATGGCTGCCAGGGTCGCTTCGGTCTTGCTGATGCTCTCATCGGCTTTGCTTTTTGCATCCCCGATCACCGTAACTGCGCTCTGGGCCTCATTTTGCAGGGCGGCGATCATCTGTGAGATCTCTTCGCTGGCGGCGCGGCTGCGGTTGGAGAGGGCCCGCACTTCATCGGCTACTACCGCAAAGCCACGGCCTTGCTCACCTGCCCGGGCTGCTTCAATCGCAGCGTTGAGGGCCAGCAGGTTGGTCTGATCGGCAATCCCCTTGATCACCTCGAGCACACCGTCAACCGCCAGGCAGCGGCTGTCGAGCTGCTGGATCACCTGATCCACCCGATCGATCTCTGCCGACATCTCGCCCATATCGGTGATGGAGTGCTGGGCGAGGCGACTGGTGTCGGCGGCATCCTGATTGGTGAGGGCGGAGAGCTCGGCGCTGTGGCGGGCATGTTCACGTACTTCATGAGAGCTGGCGGCCAGCTCGCTGACGGCGGCGGCGACCTGGGTGGTCATCCCCTCTTGCTGGCGGGCCGAGTTTTCGGTCTGGGTCGCCACCTGACGGATCTGGTTTGACTCCTGATAGAGCTGGTGGGTTGCCCCTTCCACTTCCTGCAGGCTGTGGCGGAATCCCTGCACCATGTCATTGACGGCGCGGGTCATCTGGCCCAGTTCATCCCGGCTGTGATTGACCAGAGGGAGGGCGAGGTCGCGCTCTTTGGCCATCCGGATCATGGTGAGCTGCAGCTGGCGCAGAGGGTGTTTCACGTAGCGTTGCAATACCCACCAGAGCAAGCCGAAGCCGAGGCTAAAGACGGCGGCCAGGCTGCCGCTCAGGATCAGGTTGTTGTGGCGGATCTCGCCGAAGGTGTGGCTGAGGTCATAACTGATCCGCACCGCCCCCATCACGGTCCCTTCATTGACCTGGTGACAGGTGAGGCACTGGGTGCCGCGATACTCCTTGTAGGCTTTGAACGGTTTGATCAAGGTGAGCAGGTTGCCCTGCTGCTCCAGAATGGCTTCGCCCTGATTGATGGCTCGCTCATCGAGGGGATCCTGCGCTTTCTGATCCGGGTGACCCGGGCCAAACAGGTTGCTGACGGCGGGGGCGCGTACCAGACGGGCTTCAACGATGCCCGCTTCACTCTTGAGTTTGGTCTGCACTATCTGCCGATTGGCCATGCCACCTGTCATCATCAGCACGTTCACCTGATCCATATAGGTGTTGGCCATGCTCTCAACTTTCTCCTCTGCCAGCCGGATGGCGAGATCCCGTTGCAGCCAGGCAGAGAGTTCGAAGCAGAGGCCAAAGGTGGTGCTGATGACCAGCGCAAGAGGGAGGAATATTTTCCAGTTCAAGGAGAGGTTATGCATTTTGGGCAAGTTCCATGCGCTTGGTGTTGTTATGTGATCCCGTATCATCTTGATCGTAGACGAAGAAACGGCGGGAGATGGTTCTCTATCGGCACACGATAACCACTCTTGAGTAAATAATCTGTTAAGCAGATCGGTAATGCAGGTTGCCAAAATGCCTTTCGGGAGGGGGGCTGCTCCTCGGGTTGATCCAGAACAAATAGCCAGTAACGATAATCGTTATCATTGTCATTATTTGCTGATAATAGTGACCATCATGAATCTGACCCCTTCCATGACCGGTATTGCCACGCCGGATCCCCTCAAGTTTGCTTTTAGCGCCAAGACCTCGGCTCACGCCAGTCGGGGAGGGATGCGCCCCTTCCCGCTGGATGAGGCTGGCTGGCAGAGCTGGTGGCAGCGAGAGAGTGAAGCTGAGGAGCGTGCCCTCTACATCCATATTCCGTTTTGCCGCAAGCGCTGCAGCTTCTGCAATTTCTTTGAAAATGGCGCCAATCCGGCGCGGATCAACCGCTATGTCAACGCCCTCTGTACTTCTCTTACGCAGGCAGCTGACACCCCGCTGGCGCAGAGCATGCCATTTTCAGCCGTCTATGTGGGGGGCGGTACGCCGACCGACATGAGCGCCGACGAGCTGGCCATGCTGGCCGCCGTGATCCGCCGTTTTCCGCTGGCGGCGGATGCCGAGGTGACGCTGGAGGGACGTCTCAACGGCTTTGATGATGAGAAATGGCAGGTTGCGCTGGCGGGGGGCTTCAACCGTTTCTCATTCGGGGTGCAGAGCTTTGATACCCGGGTGCGTCAGCAGGCGGCCCGTTTCGATGACAGGGAGACGCTGCTGACCCGTCTGGGTGAGCTGACCCGGGATGATGCGGCTGTGATCGTGGCGGATCTCATCTTTGGTCTGCCCGGTCAGGATGATGCCGTGTGGCAGCAGGATATCCGCGATGTGATGGCGAGCGGGGTGCACGGGGTCGATCTCTACCAGCTCATCGCCATGCCGGGCACCAATCTGGAGCGGGCGCAGGAGAAGGGCACCCTGGATTGGCTCGCCGATGGCCAGCAGCGGGCGGCCATGTATGCCTATGGCGGGGCGCAACTGGAAGCCCACGGCTGGGAGCGTCTCTCTTGCAGTCACTGGCGGTGCAGCCCGGCCGAGCAGAGTCGTTATAACCAGATGGCCAAACGTGGTGCGGAGATCCTCCCCTTTGGCGCCGGTGCTGGGGGCAGCATTCTTGGCCACGGCTTGATGTATGGGCGTGATCTGACCCCCTGGCACGACGCGCTGGCCAGTGGCAAGCGGGCGCCCGGGATGGTGATGGGACGCAATCCCAATGCAAGGATGGACGGTCTGCTCCGTGGCGCCCTCGACAGCGGCGTGCTGGCGCTGGATCGTCTGCCAGCGCCTTTGCTGACCCATCTGATGCCGCTTTTTGCCGCCTGGCAGCAGCACGGGCTGGCCGAGATCGAGAACGCACGGTTGCAACTCACCCTCGCCGGACGCTTCTGGAACGTCAATATGCAGGCTGGCTTGTTCGAGTTCTTGCAGCTCAATCCGCTCGATGGTTCTGCGCCGCCCAGCCATGGTACCGCCACGGTGCGCCATTCGCTGGTCTGAGCCCGAGCGGAGCATTTGCACGGAGCACTTGCACGGCTCCGTGCGATCCATAACGAAAGAGGGAGCCTTGCAGGCTCCCTCTTTTGGCTTGGCAGTTAGCGTCGTCGTGCGAGCTTACTCGTCGCTGCTCTCCTGATAGCTGTCGCGCATTGCTTTGGGCAGACGGCGCATTGGCGCAAAGCCGATATCCTCACCCACTACTTCCCGCTTGCGGGACTTGTTTTGAGGAGACTGGGCGGGATTTTTGCTGGCGTCACCCTTGCCCTTGCCCGCGGCTGGCTTGCCCTTGGCATTGCTGCTCTTGGCGTTGGCATGACCGCGAGCCCGAGGCGGGTTCTGCACCGGCTTGCTGCCCGGCAGAGTCTGGCGACTCGGTTTGCCGCTGGGCTCATACCCTTCCAGGATCTCCACGGACAGGGATTGGCCGATCAGGGCTTCGATAGTCTTGAGTTGACCCAGCTCGTCCTGACTGACCAGCGAGATGGCCTCGCCGCCACGACCGGCGCGGCCGGTACGGCCGATACGGTGGATGTAATCCTCCGCCATCTGGGGCAGTTCAAAGTTGATCACGTAGGGCAGTTGATCGATGTCCAGACCGCGGGCGGCGATATCGGTCGCTACCAGCACCCGCACCTCGCCACTGCGAAAATCGGCCAGCGCCCGGTTGCGGGCACCCTGGCTCTTGTCACCGTGGATCGCTACGGTATTGAGACCATCTTTTTGCATCTGCTGGGCGAGGCGGTCGGCGATCTGCTTGGTGCGAACAAACACCAGCACCCGTTGCCAGTTGCCACGGCCAATCATGTGGGAGAGCAGCTCGCGGCGGCGTTCCCGATCCACCTGAATGATGCGTTGGGTCACCTGCTCGGCGGCAGTATTGCTGGGGTCCACCTCGATGAGTGTGGGGTCGTTCAGCAGATCGTCCGCCAGCGCCTTGATGTCGTTTGAGAAGGTGGCAGAGAAGAGCAGGGTTTGCCGCTCTGCAGGCAGCGCCTTCATGATGCGGCGGATGTCGACGATAAAGCCCATGTCGAGCATGCGATCCGCTTCATCCAGCACCAGCACTTCCAGTTGGCTCAGGCTCAGGGCGCCCTGGGTCAGCAGATCCAGCAGCCGGCCCGGGGTGGCGACCAGAATGTCCACCCCCAGCTTGATGGCGTCCAGATTGGGCTTGATGCTGACACCGCCATAGGCGATCAGAGTCTTGAACGGCAGGTGGTGGGCATACTTGATGATGCTCTCGCCCACCTGTGCCGCCAGTTCGCGAGTCGGGGTCAGTACCAGTGCGCGTACCTGACGACGGCCACGACCGTGGTTGGCCAGCAGACGCTGCAACATCGGCAGGGTGAAACCGGCCGTTTTGCCTGTGCCTGTCTGAGCGCCGCCGAGCACATCCTGACCGGCCAGAATGGCCGGAATCGCTTGCTGCTGGATGGGGGTTGGCTGTTCGTAACCCAGCTCCTTGACGGCCCGCAGAATATGCGGAGACAGACCCAGTTCGTTGAATGACATGTTCGAGAGAAACTCCTGAGATGAGCCTTTGGCTCAACGGGCAGCCAGCGTGTTGGGGCCAGCCACGATATGGAAAAGATAGTGGGGCCGTAATATAGCAAAAGAGCGGCCGCTGCGCAGTAGCTGTCGCACCGGCCGCCATACAATCGTTCAACGCAGTGGCGTAAAACGGCGCGGGAGCATCAGAGCATCTCGCGGATCTGCTCGGCCAGACTCTCCGGTTTGGCCTGGGGGGCGAAACGCTCTACCACATTGCCATCACGGTCGATCAGGAACTTGGTGAAGTTCCATTTGACGTTTTCCAGCCCAAGAAAGCCCGGTTTCTGTTGCTTGAGCCACTGGTAGAAGGGGTGAGCATGCTCACCGTTGACATCGCACTTGGCCATGATGGGGAAGGTGACCGGATAGTCGAGAGAGCAGAAGCGGGCGATCTCGTCCGCATCCCCCGGCTCCTGCTGACCGAACTGGTTGCAGGGGAAGCCCAAAATCACCAGCCCCATGGGGCCGAGCTCCCGATAGAGCGTTTCCAGCCCTTCATATTGGGGAGTAAAGCCGCAGCGACTGGCCACATTGACCACCAGCACCACCTTGCCCGCCAGTTGAGTCAGCGGGTAGGGGGTACCATCCAGTCGTTGCAAAGTGAGATCGGGCAGAGGCATGAGAAGATCCTTTCGTGGGTGATGCGCGGGTTGTGCCGTGAGTGGTTCGGTCGGTGACAGAGACAAGCGCCGGATGAACAGCAACATGGCGATGCGGCTACGGTATCGGCTGGCTCTTGGTACCGCAAGGAGGCCGCGGCGCCTCCTCGTCCCGATTGCAAGGGCCATCACAGTTTCGACAGCCAATACGCCTGTTGGCGGAGCGGGATCACAACTGGCGACAAAAATGCGGGGAGGGGAGCAACAACTCGCGTATTGATGTTGGGACTTCTCAAGAGAAGCAAACCGGTTTGTGACTTTGCCGGTAAGTCGCTACAAAGCGCCCTCTTTCCACTCATTGTGAGCCAATCTTGGACTATCAAGCTGCCATGGATGCCATTTACACCCGGGGATGGGTGATAGTGGATGATTTTTTGACCGCCGCCGAGGTGGATGCCCTCAAAGCCTGTTTGCCAGGCGAATGGCAACCGGCCGGGATCGGCCGTGACGCCCTGCATCAGGGCAATCCCGATATTCGCCGTGACCAGATCCACTGGCTGGAGCCCTCCCTCGGTGCGCCGGTGGCTGACTACCTCGCCCGGATGGAGTCCCTGCGTCTTGCCGCCAACCGGATGCTGATGCTGGGATTGTTCGACTACGAGGCCCACTTCGCCCGCTATCGCAGCGGGGATTTTTACGCCACCCATCGGGATGCCTTTGCCGGTCGCTCCAACCGCCGTCTTACCACCGTTTTTTACCTCAACAACGACTGGCTGCCCGAAGCGGGTGGAGTGCTGCGCATGTATGACGACAAGGAGCAGTTTCTGATGGATGTCAGCCCCAAGGGGGGGCGGCTGGTCATGTTTCTCTCCGAGGAGTTTCCCCACGAGGTACTGCCTGCCAATCAGGAGCGCTACAGTATTGCCGGCTGGTTTCGGGTCAATGGCAACGGCATGGGAAGGGTCGATCCCCCGCGCTGAGGGGCAATGTGTCCCGATTTTGACACAGGGGAGACTTTTCACTGCAAGAAGTGGGGTCATGGGTCTCCCATCAGCTGACAAGGGTTGATCTCCCTTGCTACACTGGCGCGCACTTATGTTCGTATCTGGCTTCGTCCGGTTTTTATGGTGGTTGGCTTATCAAATGGTCATGACGAGGCCGCTTTTCCCAAGGGATCACATCTAATGAAGAACATGCATGTCTTGCTGCTGTGCGGCGGCGGTGGCTCAGAGCACGAGGTTTCTCTGCGCAGCGCCAATTTCCTCGAGCAACAACTGGGCCTTCTGCCCGGTGTCGAAGTGACCCGCGTCGAGATGTTCGCCGATCGTTGGCTCAGTGCCGATGGCCGCGAGTGCAAGCTGGGGCTCGACAAGCTGCTTTCGTTTGACAGCGTGGCCCGTCCGGTGGACTACGTGGTGCCCTGCATCCACGGCTACCCGGGTGAGACCGGCGATCTGCAATCCTTCCTCGAACTGGCCGGATTGCCTTATCTCGGTTGCGATGCCGAGGCGAGCAAGATCTGCTTCAACAAGATCAGTACCAAGCTGTGGCTCTCCGCCATCGGCATTCCCAACACCCCATACCTGTTCCTGACCGAGCAAAATGAGGCGGCGCTCGCCGAGGCCAAAGCTGCGCTGGCCAAGTGGGGCAAGGTCTTTATCAAGGCGGCCTCCCAGGGCTCTTCCGTTGGCTGCTACTCCGCCAGCAACGAAGCTGACCTGGTGAAGGGCATTGCCGATGCTTTCGGTTACTCCGAGCAGGTACTGATCGAGAAAGCGGTCAAGCCGCGCGAGCTGGAAGTGGCGGTTTACCAGTACGGTGACGAGCTGGTGGCGACTTATCCAGGCGAGATCTGCGTGCCGCAGGACAAGTTCTACACCTATGAAGAGAAGTACAGCAGCGCCAGCCATACCGAGACTGCACTGCGTGCCGAGGGGCTGACCCAGGCGCAGGCCGATGCGATCCACGAGTATGCCCTCAAGGCGTTCCGTCAGCTGAAACTGACCCATCTCTCGCGCATCGACTTCTTCCTGACCGAGGAGGGGGAGATCCTGCTGAATGAAATCAACACCTTCCCGGGCATGACCTCCATCTCCATGTTCCCGAAACTGCTGGAGCATCACGGTCACCGCTTCGCCGACTACCTTGAGCAGATCCTGCGCAAGGCCAGCTAAGTGCGCTCTCCCGCTCGCGGGATGAAGCAGAACCCAATAAAAATCCCCGCCAATCGGCGGGGATTTTTTTATGCCTTTATCAAGCGGGATAGGGCAGCTTGAAGGGATAAACAGGCGGGTAGAGGATGACTCTTCCCCGCCTGTTGCTACCTGTGGGTGTTACCGGCGGTTAGCCGCGAGCCACCCGAAAGCGCACGCTGCGGGAGTGGCACGGCGCCAGCTCACCAAACTCGCCAGCGGCCAGCTCAAGGGGCAGGGGCTGCTCATCCATCCGCACCGCTTGCCAGTCGCTCAAGCTGTGCTGACTGGTGACCTTGCCACCCTCCAGCACAGCCTGCTCGCTCGGGTTGTAGACCCGGATCACCAGCGCCTCTTCATCCTCTGCCTTTTTCAGGGCGCTCAGCACCGGACCGGAGGGATCCATGGTGAGCAGACTGAAGTGCAGCGGGGTGGTGAAGCTTGCCTTGTTGAGCTTCATGGCATCGAACGGGATCTTGTTGTAGCAGCGCACCGGGGTGAGGTAGCTGCGCGCCGCCTGCATCACGTTGGCGCTGATGTGATCGCCAGCAAACGTCAGCAGGCTGAAACGGCAGCTGAGTTTGCCGCGTACCTGGGAGTCCGGGGTGGGCAGCTTGATGCCGGAGGGGCGACCCGGGCGCAGCAACAGCTCCTCTTTACCGAGTACGCCGATCCCGCGCAGCAGAGTGAGCGCCAGGGTGTCGCACTGCTCGCCGATCACTTCAAACTCGCGCAGACCATCGCTCAACACCACCAGCCCCTGCTTGCCATCTTGCAGGGCGACGAAGTTCATCAGCTGCCAGACCGGAATGGGGGCCTCTTTCCACCCTTCTGCCTCCCAGTCGGCCATGGCGCTGTCGCGGGTGGGGCGAGTGATGCAGCCAAACTGGTTGTCGGAGACTACGGTGTCGCTCGGGAAGGGGGTGGGGATCAGCACCCGTACCCGGTGGTCATCGGCCTGATTGTCGAGCTCCAGCTCGATGTCGATGCGCGGACTCTGATGTGCAAGCGTGATGCGGCAGGTGACATCAAGGTGGCCGCTGCACTGGCGGTTGGCCCGCTCGGCGAGGTTGGCCGGCAAGGCCATGCGAAGCTTGAGGGTCGCGATGCTCTGCCACGCCTGATGGGTGACCTCGCGGGTCACCGCAAACTCGGTGGAGTAGCGCAGCCACTCGTCCCGCGATGGTGAGTAGTCATACTCGTCGCCATCATCGGAGCCCTCTTCCAGCGTGAGCACCTGATCGAAGGTGGTGCCGCGCAGCTTGTCCAAGATCTGCAGGGTGCCGTTGTCATTGAGGGCGATGCGGTAAAAATCGTTCTCCAGCAGCTTGCCGCTGGCCGTCACCGGTTGCTCCACTCCCGGCTGGTTGCCCTCGATATGGAGAGTGCAGTAACCCATGGCCGGCAGCGGATGGCAGAGCTGGATGTCGTACTCCATAAAGGGGTCGTAGTTGCCGTAGTGCACGATCTGCCTGTCCACCAGACCCGGGTCAATCTCGCGTCTGGCACGGATGAAGTAGGGGACCGGCTGGCCCGCTTCATCGCGCAGGGCAAAGGATTGGGCGCGAATGCGGATGCTGGTGTTGATCACCTCCTGACGGGGGAAGGGCATCAGGTTGAACAGGCAGAGCTTGTCAGCCACCTGTACCCCGTCTTCACAGAGCGCCACTGGCATGTTGTCGACAATCTTGCGCATGTAGAAGCGGATCAGGTTCTCGGCCATGTCGTCGGCCAGAATGAAGCGGGTCATCACCTCCTGATGCACCTTGTCGCTGCAGCAGCAGCCGATGCTGTCGTGGGCGTGGTTCTTCATGATCTCCTTCCACATCTTCTCCAAAAGCCCGTGGTGGTACTCAAAGCCGAGTGCCCAGGAGATGCTCGCCAGCGGTTCGAGGATGTTGACGATCTTGTTCTCGATGGCGGCGTGGGCCAGCTTGATGTCCATCCGGGTGGAGGAGATGGTGCGGTGTACCCGCATGTATTTGCCGTCGTTGAACTCCCCCTTGAGAGTGGCCAGCTGGTCGCGGCACGCCTCGATGCGATCGAAGACCTGCTCGAAGCGGCTCATGTGGAATTCACGCTGGGGGTAGATTTCGCGCAGCTTGTCGATGATGGCGAAGATGTTCTGTTGCAGCGGCATCTGGTCGTGGCCGTTGGGCAGCAGGATATCCTGGGTCACCGAGGCCTTCTCCAGCACCTCGAAGTAGGATTCGAGCCGCTTGCGCAGGCCCGCTTCATCTTCCGGCAGGTACTTGCCGATGGCGTAGCCGAGCGGCAGCACCTGGGCGGTCACCTCGCTGCCATCGTTGCTCTGCCAGAGGAACTCGGTCTTGTCGGTGCCGTGGCGCTCGGAGCAACCGCGCCAGAACATGGCCCGCTCGATCCCGAAGCCGTTGAAAATGTGGGGCAGCTGGGAGGACATGCCGAACGAGTCGGGCAGGTAACCGATCTTCATCGGCTCACCAAGGCTAAGGCAGTCGCGCATCCCGTAGAGCAGGTTGCGCAGGATGGACTCGCCGCTCACCTGCATGGTGTCGGTCTGGGTGTACCATGGGCCAATAATGAGCTTGCCCGCTTCCACCAGCGCCTTCACCCGGGCCTTGTTCTCGGGCTGGATGGCGAAATAGTCCTCCAGCACTGCGGTCTGGCCGTCCAGCACGTAGAACTTGTAGTCAGGGTCGGATTCAAGCCGCGCCAGGATCTCCGCCATATTGTTGACCAGCAGGATGCGGGACTCCTCGGTGGTGAAATACCACTCCCGATCCCAGTGCATGTGCGGCGTGATGTGAACTCGTGAAACTGTCATGACAATGATCCTTTGCTGACGCACGGCGGCCTTTGCCTGCCGTGCGGAAAAATAGTCTGTTGAAAAAGTGGTGGTGAAGATGAGCCTTACTCTGCGGCAACCACCTGATAGGTGCCGCGCTGCATGGCGTGACGGCGCCAGCCGATCAGCACCACAGTGGAGATAAGGGTGCCTACCAGCGCTGCACCGAGCCAGACGGCGGCAGCCATCAAGGCGCCATGGCCACCATCGTGGAGCAGGAAGAGGGAGAAGATGCCGGCCCCCGGGGTGGAGAGACCAATCCCCATGGCACCCACCATGGCGCCGGTGACGACCGAGCCTGCGAGGAAGGAGCCGATCACCCGGATCGGATCTTCGATGGCCATCGGAATGGCGCCCTCGGTGATCCCCGCCAGCCCCAGCAGCCAAGTGGACTTGCCGGTCTCGATCTCGAAAGTCTGGAACAGGCGTGGCGCCAGCAGGGTGGAGAAGGTGACGGTAAAGGCCGAGACCATCTTGACCGCGCCGAAGATGGCGTAGGGGCCGTAGACCCCGTTGGCCATGGCGCCGAGGCAGAAGGCGTAGGCCGCCTTGTTGACCGGGCCACCCAAGTCAAACGAGCACATAAAGCCGAGCAGGGCGCCCAGTACCAGCGCATTGGTGCCGGAGAGGCCGTTGAGCCATTCGGTGAGGCTGTTGTTGAGCCAGGCTACCGGCTGGCCGATGACAAACAGCATCAGGCTGCCTGCCACCAGGGTGCCGATCACCGGATAGAGGTAAAAGGTGAGAAAGCCGTTGAAGTTGGGGCTCAGGCGCACATGCTGCTTGACCCAGCGCATCAGGTAACCGGCGATAAGGCCGCCGACCACGCCGCCGAGAAAACCGGAGCCAATCATGTTGGCGGCCAGTCCCGCCGCAAAGCCCGGGCCCAGCGCCGGTTTGTCTGCCAGCGAGTAGGCGGTATAGGCCGCCAGCACCGGCACCATCAGGGTGCCCAGCATGCCACCGCCAAGCTTACGATACATCCAGAGCCAGGAGTTCTCGGTATCAAACAGATGCTGCAGGCCGAAGATCTGGGCCAGCAGCACAGAGACGGCGAGCACGGTACCGCCCGCCACGATCAGCGGCACGGCAAAGGAGATGCCGCTCAGCAGCGCCTGCTTGAGCTCGGTCTTGAGGCCCACCTTCTTGCCGGTCGGCACATCGCTCTGGCTGGGGTTTGGCGTCGGGGCGGTGCGACCGGCCTTGGCCGCTTCCAGCGCATCATTGAGGATCCGCTCGGCATGGCGAATGGGCTCGGCCACCGGCGTCTCGATACGGGGGATGCCAGCAAAACGCTCCTGCTCCTTGATGGCCACCTCGGCGGCGAAGATGCAAGCCACCGCAGCATCGAGCGCCTCTTGTGGCAGGCGATCCTCGATGCCGTTGGCTCCCTGCTTCTCGACCAGTACCCGAATGCCCAGTTTGCGCCCCGCCTTTTCCAGATACTCGGCAGCCATATAGGTGTGGGCGATCCCCGCCGGGCAGGCTGTGACACAGACCACTGTGGGTTGATTTGTATCTGATTTGTCTTCTTTTTCTGGTTGCTTGCCACTATCCCCCTCACCATCGAGCAGTGCCATCAGTTGCTCGGCACTTTGAGCTGCCAGTACCGCCTCGCGGGTATCGTCATCCACCAGGGCTGTGGTGAGGGTGGTGAGCAGCTGCATATGGGTGGAGCCCGCCTGATCGGTCGGGATCGCCAGCATGAAGATCAGGTTGACCGGCTCGGGGCCGTCGATCCCCTCCCAGCCCAGCTCCTCGCTCAGGGTAGCGACGGCAAAGGCTGCTTCACGCACCGCATCGCACTTGCCGTGGGGCACCGCCAGCCCTTCGCCAAGGGCGGTGGGGCCCTGCGCCTCGCGGGCCATGACCGCGGCCAGAAAGGCGGCTTTGTCGTGCAGCTTGCCGGCCTGATCGAGCCGATCAGCCAGAGCATGAATGGCCGCATCCCGATCGGCAAACCGGGTTTGCAACGTGATGAGATGGGGGCCGGTAAGACTGGTCAGATTCATGATGATCCTCTGTCAGGTTGGCTTGCCAGCAAGCCGTCATGGTAAAAGTGACAGCGATGCTAACAAACCGGCCGACTGATTTTTGTGAGTGGTATCATACAATTCGTTATTTGTATTGTTTTTGTATTTTTTTATCGAGGGGATTTGTTAGGTCAAATGAGGCTGAGCCGTTTTGTCTGCCGGGTAACTGGGGTAGAATGACGCCTCTTCCATTTATCATGGCGCAGAGCCGACGAGGTAGCCTTTCGTGTCGAAAAAACCCATGTATCGCCAGATAGCCGACACCATCCAGCAGTGGATTGCGCAAGGGGAGCTGGCCCCCGGCGATGCCCTGCCCACCGAAGCCGAGCTGCGCGAGCAGTTCGGGGTGAGCCGGGTGACGGTGCGTCAGGCCCTCAAGCAGCTGACCGAACTCAACGTCATCGAGAGCATTCAGGGCAGCGGCAGCTACGTGCGGCAGGAGAAGGTGAACTACGACATCTATCAGCTCACCAGCCTCTATGAGAAGGTGACCGATCCGGCGGCCGAGACCCACAGCGACATTCTCGCCTTCGAGGTGATCAAGGCGAGCAGTGAGTTGGCCGAGCGGCTCAATCTGCTGGAAGGGGCGCTGGTCTATTACGTCAAGCGGGTGCGCTTTATTCGCCAGATCGCGGTAACGCTGGAGGAGACCTGGATGCCGCTCGCTCTCTTCCCCGATCTCAGCTATGCAGTGATGCAGGGCTCGAAGTACCACTACATCGAAGAGGTGAAGCAGCTGGTGATCGACCGCAGCGAGCAGGAGATCATTCCGGTGCTCCCCTCGGCGCAGGTGGTGGAGGCGCTTGGTATCGACCCGGCCAAGCCCATTATCGAGAAGGTCTCTCGTGGCTTCTTGCAAGATGGCACCGTGTTCGAGTTCAGTCGCAACTTCTTCAAGAGCGATGACTACAAGTTCACCCTGGTCGCCCGCCGCGCCAAGGGGTGAGCAGACGACAGCACCCGAGATAAAAAAGGCTATGTTCCAATTATGTGTTGCATGGAGTGCCCCAGCGCCTCATGCAAACATGCTTTGATATTTACGCCCCTCCCGTAACGTTCCAGCATCCTGCGCCAACCCAGATAATTCCTCAGATAATGAGTTGCCACTCCATGAAAGCGCACCATCCATTCTTTCAATCAATAGTGATATCCGTTTACATGTTGGATGTGGAATGCCCCTACCACCCTCTCACCCTGACGATTGCGCACTACTTGATGAGTCACTCCCTGCACTTTACTGAAACTGGCATACACGCCCGCGCCATCGCTACACAACACCGAATCGGGTGACACCAACGGCTTCAACACCGCGATGACCGTCTCGGCATCAATTTTCTCCAACCTGATGGGTCGCCATCGCGCGCAAGAAGTGGTGACGCCAGAGGAACGCGGTGTTTTTGCTGACCCACAGCGCCGCGCGGCCTGGCGGACGGTCAGTCCTTCGATGGGGGCTTGCGCGTAGTCTTCCCAGCACCGGGCTTTGCGCAACCGCGCCAAAGGCGTCTTGGTCAGCGCGAAACTGGTGCGTAGGAACACTTTGCAACGGTAGCGGCGCAGTCCCCGACTCCACATGCTCGTAACTGAGTATTGAGAGAGGTAATGGTGTGGGGTGCAGCAAGCTCCTGCTGAGCAATACGGCGCTGGCGCAGGGTTAACTGGGGAAATAGTGACAACAGGTTTTGAAAGGCTGGGGTATCCATGATGGTAGACCTCAATGTGATGGCCTATGTCTAGTCCTGAAATAGGTTTACACATTTTCAACTAGCATTTCTCTACTCAGAACCCCCTATGTACCGCATCGGGG
>NZ_JANFNV010000060.1:0-3266 GCF_024436075.1 Aeromonas sp. JL9
GGGGGTCGCGGGTTCGAGTCCCGTCCGCTCCGCCACTAATTTGAAGGCCTTCCCAGATGGGAAGGCCTTTTTGCTATACGCGATTTTTAAGTCTGGTTTTATCATCTTGGCCCAAAAAGCCCTCACTCCTTGCTGTTTTGTCTATAAATCCTGCCCTTTTCTGGTCGTTCCTCAACCATTTGCTGTTCCGTTATCGGTCAGGACCAGCATCTGTCGGAGGCTGGGTGCTTCTCCCCTCCTTCATCTGGGCATCGCCCCGCCGTATTAATGTGTGTGCCACAAACAAAGAGGCCTTCCCGACGGGAAAGCCTCTTTGTTTTATCTATCAGCTGATTAGCATCACTCGGTCTATTTATCAGGGCTTCTCTTTGTTGCCAATGCTCAGGCCGAGCTTGATGGAGAGGGCCGCCAGTAACAGCAGCATCATGATCAGGGAGAAGAAGTTGCTGCCAAGCTCCGGGTATTGCACTTTGAGCAGTGCGGAGTGGCCGAAGACACCGATAAAGAAGCAGAGCAGGGTGCAGATGGGGGTGTTACCCACCATGGGTTCATGACGATAGTGCTGGAACAGCTGATAGGCCGCCAGCCAGAGGGCAATCAGCGGAAAGAAGGAGAAAGGCACGACCGAGTTGGTCAGCACGGCCAGAGAGGCATCGCCACAGATACCAATCAGCATGGCCATGGCGAGCGGTTTTTTCGGGATCATAAGCTGTTCAGGCATGTCGTTCTCCATCCTGTGGTCATGGGTGAGGTTCACGGCGCTTCTGGTTTTGTACCTCGGCGCCCATGGCGATCATCCGCAGTTGGCGAATTGTTCGGTCGGAGAGTGCCCGGCACTCTTCGCTGGTCATGTCGAGCGCATCGGCACCGGCACTGAAGACGATGGTAACCATGGCTTCTGCCTGGATGTAGGCATCTTCCCGTGGTGCTTCGGTGGTGGCTTCCAGATAATCGGTTAGCTCGGCAATGAAGTGCTGGATTTCGCGAGCCACCGCCTGACGAAAGGCGGCCGAGGTGCCGGAGCGTTCCCGTAGCAGCAGCCGAAAGATGTTGGGGTTGTTCTCGACGAACTCCATAAAGGTTTGCACCGAGGTGCTGATGACACTGCCACCACCGGCAATGCGCTGGCGTGCCTGTCGCATCAGTTGGCGCAGGGTAAGACCTCCTTCGTCAACCAGGGTCAGGCCCAGTTCCTCCATATCGCGAAAGTGGCGATAGAAAGAGGTAGGAGCGATACCCGCTTCACGAGCGACTTCCCGCAGGCTGAGATTGGAGAAACTCCGATTGGCGCACAGTTGGCTGAATGCAGCATCGATCAATGTACGCCGGGTTTTTTCTTTTTGTTGAGCGCGAATACCCACGAAATCAGTCACCTTCAGCTTAACGAGGACAAATGATAACCCGAAGGCGCCTCAGGATCAGGTTTGTATCCTACTTTTTTACCATTGACCGTGAGGAAATCACCATAGAAAATGGCTAACAGCTGTTCGCTGAAAGGATGCAATGAGATGGCCAGACCCCCCATTATTTTGACCAATACCCTTCTGTTTTCCCTCTCCGGGATAGTGGCGTTGATTGTCGTACCCTGGTACGGCATGAGCCACGGTTACGATTTCTGGCAGTGGGCCAGTTTCCTGTTGTTGTTCTGCCTGAGTGGTCTCTCCATCACCGCAGGCTATCACCGGCTCTGGTCGCACAAGGCTTACAAGGCGCACCCCGCTTTGCAGTGGTTATTTGCCATCGGCGGTGCGTTGGCGCTGCAGAATTCTGCCCTGCACTGGTCGGCCGATCACCGCCGTCACCATCGTCATGTGGATGACAACGATAAAGACCCCTACAGCGCGGGGCGCGGTTTCTGGTATTCCCACATCGGCTGGATGCTGCGGGAGCATCAGGGAGATCGCTATGGCGATTACAGCAATGTGCGTGATCTGCAGAACAACCCGGTGGTCGCGTTTCAGCACCGTCACTATCTGACGCTGGCACTGGCGGCTAATCTGGGGCTGCCGCTGCTGCTCGGCCTGTGGCACGGGGATATGCTCGGCATGTTGCTGTTGGCGGGCGTACTGCGGATGGTGATGACTCACCACACCACCTTCTTCATCAATTCGCTGGCCCACATCTGGGGCAGTCAGCCCTATACCGACCACAATACCGCTCGCGATAACGGCATCCTGGCTTTTTTCACCTTTGGCGAGGGGTACCACAACTTTCACCACCTGTTCGAGAATGACTACCGCAACGGCATTCACTGGTGGCAGTTCGATCCGACCAAGTGGTTGATCCGGCTCGCCTCCTGGTGCGGTCTGGCGGGGGATCTCAGATCTTCGCCGGAGGAGCGTATCGAACAAGCCCGGCTGCAGATGCAGCTGAAACGGGCACAAGCCAAGTTGCGCAAGCAGGAAGATCGCGAACTGTGGCAAGCGCTGCTGCAGGAGGAGTACGACAAGCTGAGCCAGCAGATACAACACTATTACGCCAGTCGCAAGCGGCTGCTGGAGCTGCGCAAGCGCAAGGCGCTGGCGCGCTATGACCGCCTCAAGCTGCAGCTGGAGTATCGCGCCCTGCGGGACGGCTTCATCGCTGGAAAACGCAACTGGAGTCGCCTGCTGGCAGGTATTGCATGATGCCGTCCGGTTATCACAGAGACTAAAAGAGAAGACCGCCTGGTGGCGGTCTTCTCTTTTATGATTCAACTCAAGCTAGTTGGTTGGGCTCTGCTGTTGCTGCAACTGATCCAGTGCCTGCTGCTCCTGCTGGCTGAGACCCAGTTGTTCGCAGGCCTGCTCAAAGCTGATCCCCAGATGGCGCATCATGATATCCAATAACGGGAGGGCTTAGTTGGCTTGGCTCTGCTGTTGCTGCAGCTGATCCAGTGCCTGTTGCTCCTGCTGGCTGAGCCCCAGTTGCTCGCACGCCTGCTCAAAGCTGCTCCCCGGATGGCACATCATGATATCCAATAACGGGAGGGCTAGTTGGCTTGGCTCTGCTGTTGCTGCAACTGATCCAGAGCCTGCTGCTCCTGCTGGCTGAGCCCCAGTTGCTCGCACGCCTGCTCAAAGCTGATCCCCAGATGGCACATCATGATATCGATGGCGGGCAGATAGTTCTTCATAGCTTCTTCCATGGTGATCCTCCAGACCCGTCACTTATGCCCTGAACCACTCTGTGCGGCAATTAGACTTTAGGCTAAGAGCCGCTAACAAAACCGAGTTGATTCGAATGATGCCAACCCCAACATAGGCAGCATGACACGAAAAATCATC
>NZ_JANFNV010000061.1:0-2728 GCF_024436075.1 Aeromonas sp. JL9
CCGTGTATTGCGCCTCCACCGTCACCGCCTGCGTTACCCCCTTGGGCAGCGTCAGGGAGGCAGGGCTTGCCACCACGTGTGTCAGCTTCGCATCAGTCACTGTCACCTCCGCCGCATTGCTGGTTACCCCCCCAACGCTCGCAACAACGGTTACGCGACCTTCATTCAGAGCTACCATTCCACCAACCGCATCCACGCTCACTATCGACTGCTGACTCAGGATCCACTCAACCCCATCACTAACTAACTCCGAAGCACCACTCTCATACTCAACACTCACAACAAAATTAAGTTGTGCACCAATAGGGAGCACAACCGCACCACCAGGTTGCAACTGAACGGAACGAATCTGCCCCCCCTCCAAAAGCTCCCCCCCGCCCCCATTGCAGCCATACAGAGACAACGCAAGAAGACATATAATGAAGGGCTGCCTGCTAACAAAGATCGAGATTGCAATCAGTGACAGCATCAAGAAAATAAGAAGGCCAGTACACATAAATATTCGTCCAAAGAATCAACTATTTAACAAATATCACATCAAATTACATCGTGAGTTCGGTTGATGCAAACAAAACTTTTTTTACAAAAAAGCTCTAACTACTTAAAGAAGAATTCCATCAAAGCAGATCAGCCCCTTTACATTTAGCGTTATTTCCTAACTAGTTCATGACTAAGCAGAAGTGCTCAGCGATTGGGTTGGCAATGCCGCAAAAATCACTTTATTGCTGTGTACGTGAGACTTCAAGATTCTAGATCACCACACTTGACATCAATTTGACCACGCGGTGTTTACCACAAACTTCCCCCTAATCACGGAAATCTCGAGGGATCTTGCGATAACCGTAGATAGCACCACTTTCCAACTAGGAGGGCCTGACATAGCGCGACAAAGCGGACCCTAACGAGCCACTCAGTTCTGAGCGCGCATATTTCCTCGACTCGCTGGTAAAGTACGCGGCGACTTCCCTTAGAATATTGCGCTCCTCGGTGACTTGGCGCAGTTGGGTTTTCAGGGAGCGAATCTCGGCTTGGAAGGCTGACTCTTCGTGCTGCTGGTCAGTGGGTTTGCTGTAACGCTTGAGCTAGGCATACAGGCTGTGACTAGATACCCCTAGGGCTCGTGCAACATCAACCACAGGCCGCCCACATTTAGTGACTTTTTTATTTACTTGAATGTTTCTGGATAATGCTCACAGCTTATAACACTTCCAATAGTTCCAATAGTTGCCTCATTTTAAGGCTGTGAGTTGTCTAGGAAAAACGTGGGGACGATTGATTTATGCCATCGAACAGCTCCAATTCTCTGCCAATGAGATCATGAAGTGAGCTTATGAAAAAAACCTCTCCAGCAAGCTCTCACACACGGGCACGGGAGTGACAAAACAAGCAAGAGGAGAGGAAAGCACTTTACAGGGCACCATGCACAGAGCGTTTGCTCATAGCGTCAAAGTATGCGGCGCTGACAAAAAAAACGACCATGAACTTTTATGAAAACTTACAAAAAAAATGAAATCACTTAAAAAACAAAACATTAAGGCAGAAATTTGCAGTTACAATAGGATGTTGTCATCAAAATAATCTACGTGAATGCTCGTCGTCTGCGCGAGCTGTACAGATCTAGTTATCACCTGACACCGGCTTCAAACCGGTGTCTTTTTTACGCTACTTTAGAGCGCACTTCCTTCGGTATCAATTTCAGACCCTTCTTGAACATGCTGTAGGACGTCTGTCCTTCCATCATCCTGTAGTGGTCAACTAAATCCGGACACTTGGTTAGGCCGATCTTCGGCTCTTGCTGGCGGTATCCCGTCATTGTGTTGATGTGGACGCCGCCAGTTGTAGTAATCCATCAGGTAGTAACTGATATCCCGCTTCGCCTCTCGCAAGCTCATATATCCCATAGCCGGGAGCCACTCTGACTTCAGGCTTCTGAACAACCGTTCCATCGGGGCGTTATCCCAGCACTTACCACGCCGACTCATACTCTGGGTCATGCGATAGCGCCACAGTCGTTGCCGAAATGCCCGGCTGCCATATTGGCAGCCCTGATCGGAGTGAAACAGCACACCGGATGGGCAACCCCGCTGCTGATAGGCCATCTCCAGTGCTTTGATGGCCAGCTCTGCATCAGGCTTATCAGACATCGCCCAGCCCACTACCCGCCGAGTGTACAGGTCAAGAACCGCTGCCAGGTAATGCCAACGACCACCGGCCCAGACGTAGGTGATATCGCCACACCACACCTGATTGGGTTGCTGGACATCAAATTCACGGGCCAGCAGATTGGGAATATCCGGTCGTTCTGACCGTGCCACCTTATAACGGTGAGCGCCCGGCTGTTTGGATACCAGCCCGGCTTCCTTCATCAGGTTACGTACTTTGAATCGACCAATCTGATACCCCAACTCCCGCATCATCGACATCAAGGCGCGGCTGCCTGCAGAGCTCCTGCTCTCTTTGAACAACCGGCGCAACTCACTGCGTTGCTGTATCCGCTCACGGTTAATCGCCCGTCTGCGGGCCAGATAGTCGTAAAAGCAGGATGTTGGAACATCGAAAGCGCAGCAGACCAAGGTGATGGGGGCTTGCTCCCTTAATCGGTCTATCAGCGCGTACGTGTGAACTCGTCCGCCATCAAGAGAGCAGTAGCCTTTTTTAGAATGTCCTTTTCACGTTCGAGCCGGTTGATACGGGCTTCCAGCTCCTGAATTTTTTGCTGCTCCGGAGT
>NZ_JANFNV010000062.1:0-2606 GCF_024436075.1 Aeromonas sp. JL9
GAAGGGGGTAGTGGTGATCAGATCACCGCGCCCTCAGTTAGTTCCATTCAGGCGGTATCGATTTGGGAAACAACGCCTTCAACTATTTGTAAAGATATCAAAGTGGAAACTTTTGAAAAATTAAAAGAGCGAAAATATATAAATCCAAGATCCAACACCGCTCTATTTTTAGCTTTTTATTAAAAAGCAAAGTATTAGCTTGGCCCTTTTTATGAAAACCCATTCATTATTCTAGGGAAGTTGAAAACAAGTGCCTTGCGCGCCAAGTTAAAGAGTTTAGACTTTAATGTAAATAGGTTAGAGGGACAAGTAACTTGTGTAGTGATGTGATGGACGCCCCCACCCAGCGCGGTCAGTTTCATACTTAGGTTGGCTTCGTTAAACTTGGGAGATAACCACATGAGCACGATCAAAACAGTTGGTATCGATATTGCCAAGTCTGTTTTTCAGGTATGTGTATGGATGACTGATGCTTCTGTTGACTAGAATCGTAAAATATCTCGCCAAAAATTGCTCCACACGATGTTCTTGTTTCCACCGTAAACACTGATTGCTATAGAAATCCCCTCTAGGGAAGGCCCCTGATATCGATGGGCAATAACACCCTTTATACCAGCAGAAACTGCGAATCTTACCTGCAATACTCCAATGTATCTGAGTATGAAAAAAGATATGGATCTCTACTAGTTAGGGGCGACTATCCCTTTAACAACGCCTGCTTGGTTGGATGCTTCCATAGCAGCGACAAGTAGTTTCCAGATTTCAAATTACTATTAATTTGGCAATTTTTAAAAAATAGGTTCCTATAACTGACATTTTAGCCTGCACGAATTTAGCCTCCTACACCTCATTTCGTGTTTATTTATCCCGTGCCGTGCAATTATAGGAGGTTTTTTATTGACTACAGGACTATTTATTGCCTGCAATATCTATCAACGCATCGCTTAGCGGCATTGGCTTTCCAAACATATATCCCTGAAGATATGCAACCCCCTTTTCTTCAAGAAAACTGGCTTGTTTCTCATTTTCAACTCCTTCTGCAACTAATGTCAGTGATAGTCTTTTACCTAAGTCTATGATATTGTCAATTAAATGCTCTGATATGGAGCCCTCACCAATTTGCTTGATGAATGACATATCTATTTTTAAGCAACCAACCTTAAAGTCTTTAAGATAACTCAAGCTTGAATGCCCAGTTCCAAAGTCATCAATAGCTAGCAACACACCCATATTGTTAAGTCTGGTGAAGAGTTCTATTACATGATCTGTAGTTTCTAATTCTTGTCTCTCGGTTAATTCAAGTACCAGATTAACTCTGGAATCTTTCAATTCAGCTAAGAACTCCTGTGAATCAAAAAGTAACTTCATTCCCTTGCAATGCTGAGCTGTAATATTGACTCCAACATGAAAATCCTTAGGTATGAGTTGGTGGTGCTGCTTCAATATCTTCGCCGTATCCTTGAGAAGGCTTACAGTCATTGGAACTATCAATCCTGATTCCTCTGCCTGTGGTATGAATAAGTCTGGCCTGACCAGCCCTTGAGTAGGGTGCTTCCAACGCATCAAAATTTCTATCCCAATAACCTTCCTAGACACTGAATCAACTAATGGTTGTGCATATGGAATAAACTCATGTTTTTTCAACGCTCGTAATAATTCAGATGAAAATGAACGCGGCCTATTCAATTGCCACCACATCACCGTTGCAAATGATGCGAGAAGAATGAATAAACCAATTATATAGTTGCTATCTTCCTTCCAGAAGGCATCGAATGTAGTTCTGAAATTTAAACCAGCATATACTATGAAGGGATATCTATCTGATTTTGAATATTGACTCATAACCAAGTATTTGACGGGGTTTTCATGTGAAAACAGTCCATTCTCTGTAAGCCACGCATCATTGATATGTAAAGATAGAAGTAGATAATCCCCCTCCTGCTGAGCTAATAGTTTGGAGAAATAGATACTATCTATACCGCTAATAGAAGCTGTATCACCATCTTCATTTCTAATAGCAATAATAGGGTGGCTTTCTTGAACTCTATTCCCTGACATTAGCAACAACTTACCATCTTTATAATGTTCTCTGCTATCTCTGAAATCACTGTCTCCGAATATTGAGGTGCAATATATCTTATCATTCCTTGCAAGATTAACCGACCTTATGTAGGGAACTACTGCCACTTGTCGCCTAAGTTCTAATGCAGCCTCTTTGCAAGGCATCCCCTTAACTCTCAGGGCGGAGATATTTGACATCTCACCATAATCAAGGATGGACTCTATAGCGTTTGATGTCTTTTTTGCTGATGATAAAATCCATTTTTCAGTGTCAGAGATGAAGGCAATGTACATCAATGAACTCAAGGTCAAAAAAGAAGATGCTAATACAGATGTGAATATAGTAAGCCTCGATAGAAAATTATCTTTTATGCTTTGCATGTATAGTTCCTTACTAGCTGACATTAGTTCTTGCTGTTACTATTCTAGACCTAGAAATTCATCATCTGTTGTATTTTACGGTAAAAAGCGGCGTTGTTAATGGGATGGTCGCCCCTACCCAAAACGGCATCTGAAGTGCCAAAGTGGCGAATGTATGTTCCCAC
>NZ_JANFNV010000063.1:0-2554 GCF_024436075.1 Aeromonas sp. JL9
TTGTCATTGAACACCTCAGGTCATGGTGGCGACTGTACCACCTAAAATGGTGTCCGGGATGATTAGACCACTACAAATTCAAGCTACCGAAGACAAACAGGACGAGAACAGTTCATCTTTTGCCCCCTGCGCTGAACGCGCTGCAGGATCAATTCAAGATAACTGGGGTACTTTTGGACGCAGAGATTGACATGCACCTAGCAGGTGGCATGATCGTGCGCCAAACATTGCGCCCAGTCTTCCGATCAACCAAAGTTGTGCCGGACAGGCCACCTTTTTACTCTGGTGTTTTCCTGGTGGCCCCATGGCAGGCAGCAATCAAGAAGTCTGGGGTTCGTTATCGCTGGGCCTACCAACTTAGGCATACTTATGCCAGTTGGAACATCACCGCTCACGGAAACCTTGCGTTCATAGCTGAACAGATGGGTCACAACTCTGCAAGAATGTTGCAAGAGGTCTATGGAAAATGGATCGAATCGGCCAGCCGAAGTGAGGTCGATTCTATCTGGAGTTCGATGCAAAAAAATGGGCATTTGCCCCAATAGCGCCCCCGAATTTTCAACCAGTGCAATAATGCGCTGATAATTAAGGAATTTTTTAACACACTATGCTTAGTAGCAACAACATCACCATGCAGTTCGGCGCCAAGCCGCTGTTTGAGAACATCAACGTCAAGTTTGGCGGCGGCAACCGCTATGGCCTTATCGGCGCCAACGGCTGTGGCAAGTCCACCTTTATGAAGATCCTCGGCGGTGATCTGGAGCCCACTGGCGGTAATGTGAGCCTGGACGTCAACGAGCGCATCGGGAAGCTGCGTCAGGATCAGTTCGCCTACGAAGATATGCGCGTACTGGACGTGGTCATGATGGGTCACACCGAGCTGTGGGCGGCCATCGCCGAGCGCGATGCCATCTACGCCAACCTCGAAGCGACCGACGACGACTACATGAAGGCCGCCGAGCTGGAAGGTCTGGTCGCCGAGTATGACGGCTATACCGCCGAATCTCGCGCAGGCGAACTGCTGCTGGGTGCCGGTATTCCCATCGAGCAGCACAACGGTCCAATGAGCGAAGTGGCCCCGGGCTGGAAACTGCGTGTGCTGCTGGCACAGGCGCTGTTCTCAAACCCTGACATCCTGCTGCTGGACGAACCGACCAACAACCTGGATATCAACACCATTCGCTGGCTGGAGCAGGTGCTCAACGAACGTGAAAGCACCATGATCATCATCTCTCACGACCGTCACTTCCTGAACTCCGTCTGTACCCACATGGCGGATCTGGACTACGGCGAGCTGCGCGTCTATCCGGGCAACTACGATGACTACATGCTGGCCGCCACTCAGGCGCGCGAACGTCTGCTGGCCGACAACGCCAAGAAGAAGGCCCAGATCGCCGATCTGCAATCCTTCGTCTCCCGTTTCAGTGCCAACGCCTCCAAGTCCAGCCAGGCGACCTCCCGCCTCAAGCAGATCGACAAGATCAAGATTGAGGAAGTGAAGGTCTCCAGCCGTCAGAACCCCTTCATCCGCTTCGAGCAGGAGAAGAAGCTCTACCGCAACATTCTGGAGATCGAAGGCCTGTCCAAAGGTTATGGCGAGGCGCCCCTGTTCAAGGGCCTCAACATGATGCTGGAAGTGGGTGAGAAGGTCGCCATTCTGGGTACCAACGGAATCGGTAAGTCCACCCTGATCAAGACGCTGGTCGGGGATCTGGCACCGGATACCGGTACCATCAAGTGGTCCGAGAACGCCCAGATCGGTTACTACGCTCAGGATCACGCCGAAGATTTCGACACCGATCTCAACGTGTTCGACTGGATGGCCCAGTGGAAACAGGAGAACGAAGACGAGCAGGCTGTGCGCTCCGTATTGGGTCGTCTGCTGTTCTCTCAGGACGACATCAAGAAGCCGGTCAAGGTGCTCTCCGGTGGTGAACAGGGCCGTATGCTGTTCGGCAAGCTGATGATGCAGCGTCCCAACATCCTGATCATGGATGAGCCGACCAACCACCTGGACATGGAATCTATCGAATCCTTGAACCTGGCCCTCGAGATGTATAAGGGCACCCTGATCTTCGTCTCCCACGACCGCGAATTCGTCTCCTCTCTGGCGACCCGCATCCTGGAGCTGAGCGAAGATGGTATCCGCGACTTCGGCGGCACCTACGAGGATTACCTGCGCACCCAGGGCGTGGTATAACCCCGCTCCTGCGCAAGTGCGCAATGCAAAGCCGGCACTCAGGTGCCGGTTTTTTTATATCCCGTTTTTGGACGACTGAGATGGCATATAACCGCGGTGTGAATACACGCCACAGGCAAAGCGAAAACAGTAGATAGCAGAGAACTGAGCTTGAGCGCCCCCTCGCACCCTCGCACCCAGATAAAAATGCTATCTCGGTGATATGTTGAAAGGCCCATGGTCGCCTAAATAAGGCTCTGTCCCAATTACGTGTTGAAAGGCTAATCTTGAAGTAGTATCCCGTCCTGAATAGGGTTTACACCTTTCCCCCCAATAAATGGAGAACCCGATGGGACAAGGTGTGAAACGGACACA
>NZ_JANFNV010000064.1:0-2496 GCF_024436075.1 Aeromonas sp. JL9
TGCATATTCCGGCCGATCATGAACACCGATTCCGGTTCAACGTGAACACCATTTCCGGACCAATGTGAACGCTCATTCCGGCTCAACCTGAACACTTTGCTCCTCCTTTCCGGAAACAGTGTTCAACATCCCGGAATCACTGTTCACATTCACCGGAATCATCCTTAACGCATTGATTTAACAACCTTTGATACGCTCTCCCTTTTGCTAGGGAAGAGCCTATGTCTGCCAAGAGGATTGCAATGCGTAAAATTCGTGAAGTGCTGCGACTGCGGCTGGAAGCTGACCTCTCTGTTCGCCAGATAAGTTGCTGCACCAAGGTCAGCGTTGGCTCCATCCAGAAACTCCTCAAAAGTGCCCAGACGCTCGGCCTGACCTGGCCCTTACCTAGCCAGCTTGATGATGGCCAACTGGCGGCCCTGTTCTATCCGCAGGCCGATACCACCATCTCGGCCCGCCATGTTGTACCGGATTGGCCCTCTGTCCATCAGGAGCTCAAGCGTAAGGGGGTCTCCAAACAACTGCTCTGGGAGGAGTACACCCAGCGCTATCCCAACAGCTGTTACAGCTACTCCCAGTTCTGCGACCGTTACAAATCCTGGTGTCAGTTGCAAAAGCGCTCCATGCGCCAGATCCACAAGGCGGGGGAAAAGCTCTTTATCGACTACTGCGGGCCCACGGTGCCCATCGCCTCGCCCTCCACGGGGGAGGTCCGTCAGGCCCAGATCTTTGTCGCCGTGCTTGGTGCGTCCAACTACACCTTTGCCGAGGCTACCTGGTCACAGTCACTGCCGGACTGGTTGCAAAGCCATGTCCGTGCCTTTGAGTTTTTCGGCGGTACACCTGCACTGCTGATCCCCGACAACCTCAAAAGCGGTGTCAGCAAGGCTTGCCGATACGATCCCGAGCTCAACCCCAGCTACCAGCAGTTGGCCGAGCACTATCAGGTGGCAGTGATGCCAGCTCGCCCTTACAAGCCCAAGGATAAAGCCAAGGCTGAGGTGGGTGTGCAGATCGTCGAGCGCTGGATCCTCGCCCGCTTGCGCCACCAGACCTTTTTCTCGCTGGCCGAGCTCAACCAGTGCATCCGGGCCTTGCTGGACGAACTCAACGAGCGCCCGTTCAAGCAACTGCCCGGTAACCGGCGCGAGGCGTTTGAGCAGTTGGACCGCCCGGCGCTGGGACCACTGCCGGTGCATCCCTATCGCTATGTCGCCATCAAAACGGTCAAGGTCAACATCGACTATCACGTCAGCTATGAGCAGCACCACTACTCGGTGCCACACCAGTATGTGGGCCAGCAACTGGAGCTCCATGCTGGCGACACTTTGCTTCAGGTCTATCACCAGCAACAGCTGGTCGCGAGCCATCCGCGTAAAACCATCCCGGGGATGAGCACGATCCCGGAGCACATGCCGGAACGCCACAGCAAGCAGCAACGCTGGACGCCAGGCCGTCTCAAGCAGTGGGCTGCTGATATCGGACCGGGCACCTTGTGCTGGGTGAGCGAACGGCTGGAAGAGAAAGCCCATGTCGAGCAGGCATACCGACTCTGCCTGGGGCTACTGAGTCTTAGCCGGGAGTATCCGCCATCACGGGTCGAGGCCTGCTGTCAGTTGGCTAATCGGGAAGGACTGGTGCGACTCAAACAGCTCAAGTCGGTGCTGACCAGTGGCCGCGACCAACTGCCCGAAAGCCCGCTGAGCTACCCAGAGTTACCGCAAGAGCACGAGAACATCCGTGGCCCCCAGAGCTTCCACTAAAGAGGATACGCCCCATGACCCAACAAACCCTGACCCGCCTGAGAAACCTGAAACTGACCGGCATGGCGGATGCAGTGCAACAACAACTGGAACAGGCCAGTACCTACGAAGGGCTGCCCTTCATCGAGCGTCTAAGCCTGCTGGTCGAACACGAACAACTGAGCCGGGAGCAACGTAAACAAGCTCGGCTAGTCAAGCAGGCGCGGCTCAAACTCCAAGCCACGGTGCAAGAGGTGGACTACCAGTCTGCACGCAACCTGGAGCGGTCACAGGTTGCAAACCTGGCCCAAGGAGAGTGGCTGCGCCGAGGCCAGAACCTGCTCATTACCGGCCCCTGTGGCTGTGGAAAAACCTACCTGGCTTGTGCGCTGGGCTACCAAGCCTGTCAGCAAGGGCATAGCACTCGTTACTACCGGCTGCCGCGTCTGCTACTTGAGCTGAGCCAGGCCAAGGTAGATGGCAGTTACGCCAGACTGCTGGGTCAACTGGCCAGGATAGAGCTACTGGTCCTCGATGACTGGGGACTGGAAGCGGTGAATGCCGAGCAGCGCAACGCCCTGCTGGAGATCATGGATGATCGGTACGGGAAATACTCGACGGTAGTAGTCAGTCAGCTGCCAACTGAAGAGTGGTACGCGAGCTTGGGTGACAACACCCTGGCAGATGCGATCCTGGACCGGCTGATGCACAACGCTCACCGGCTGTCACTGAAGGGAGAATCGATGAGAAAGAG
>NZ_JANFNV010000065.1:0-2341 GCF_024436075.1 Aeromonas sp. JL9
GGATGACGTGAGCGCGTTAAGGATCAGGGTGTTCACGTTGGCCGGAATGGCTGTTCAACTTCGCCGGAATACGCACGACCCACAAAAAATGGTGACGACCTCATTTTTATTTCTGACCTGCTCAAGCAAGCGTGCTTTGGCGGCGCTTTCCAAGACTGCGCTGAGCACTGATTTTTCACACAGTAGTAACGGTGGCGCAAAAAGAGGAAGTCAAGCGAATACGCCCAAAACGAGAAGAAAGCTGATAACGTTATTATTTAATGATGACTTTTACTTTTCGGTGGTAAAAATTTTACAGGGTTATATGGGATTCTTTGCTAGCGGATTGATGCTGCCTTCCATCTAATCACTGTTAGTAGCTATGAGGAAATAAAGAGGTATCATGGCAAAAATTAAAGATAGATTAGCTAAAATAATTCGTGATAAACCTAGAGTGTTGACCCGAGCTATATTTTGGAAAATCCCTCATAACACTTCAGAAGACGAAGTGTTCTTGAAGCTTGGTCGGTATAATAAACCAAAGGGTTGGCTTGATGGTGAAACACTAGAATTAGATAGCCCCAAAAGTGAACTTACATTGGATAGTGAAGAGTTCGGTAATCTCATAGATTTCATTTCAACCAATTACGAACCTTTCAAGCAGGGTACGAAAGCTTTTTTGCCTTTAGATAACCCGTACGACACATCAAATGCAGAACAAATTAAACAACTTTTAAATTTGCCAGACAAAAAGGGGATGCTTCAGTTTCTATTGGATAACGATGTAATACCAGAAGACTTAGAATTAGGCTTAGAGCATGCACGAAAATCTCGTGCAATCGATGAGTTTCAATATCTACTAGAGTCTGATTTTACTGAAAACGTATGGCAAAACTGGTTCGAAACCAATAGTTGGGTTTTAGGTAGCGACTTTGTCAAAGTTTTAGATGAAAGAGCGATCGATACTCATAACATTTCAGACTTTCTAATGGAAAGTTATGACGGATTTCTCGATGTTGTTGAAATCAAGCGACCAGAGGGCGGTTTAAAGTTCTGGGCTTCAGGTCTTGATCATAATAACTATTACCCGCACTCTGATTTAATCAAAGCGATTACACAATCCCAGTCTTACATACATGAAATTGAACTAGAAGCAAACAGTGTAAAATTCATGGAAAGGGTGGGCTACGTGAAGACCATTAAGCCTAGATGTACTTTAATATATGGTCGTTCGAATGATTGGAATCGTGATCAGCAGCAGGCATTTCGAGTTTTAAATAGTAGTTATCACAACTTGACTATTATGACGTTTGACCATGTGCTAGAAAGGGCAAAGCGTATACTTGGAAAACGCTGCTAACAAAGCATTTAAGAGTGATTCGCAACGTTTGGCAGTTTCGCTTCGCTCAAGTATAGCAAAGTGCTGCTCACACCTTAATACGGCGTTATGTACTAAGAGGCTTACGTGGATACTGAGTTTTTAATCATACCGGTGTATAGAATATCTTCAGAAAAGTATTATCAACAACGAGAGGCATTTGTTGAGAAGCATTTATATAATAGTAACAACGAAGAGTTAAACGAACTAGCTAGGCAGGTTCATAAAGAACAGCCTAACGTTAAATTGCAATCACAATATATTTTACGTAATAGTTACGGCTCTGTTTGGGACTTTAATGAAATCATTGGGTATATAAAACTTCACTTCATAGGAAACCAAATTAGAGGTGAGTATTGGGCTGTTAAAGCTAAGCGAATTGTAAAAACTAGTAAAAAATCATTTGAATATAAAACACATAAATTAGCTGCTGAAATGACCATTTCAAGAGACCTAGATAACAATGAAATTTTTGAAGTCGTAACTCAGTATATAGATAGGTGTAGAAAAGAACTTAAAAATAGATATGTCGATGATGCTCAACTTAAAAAAATTGGTGAGTTTGTTGATTGGCGAAAATTAATGGAAAGCTATTCTCTTTAATGTCAAGCACATAACAAGGCACTTAAACGGAACTAAATAAAACTATTGGGACACCCACCAGTTTGAGCAAGCCTTGATGTGGCTGGCAGTGGTTGCCGTGATAGCGGTCACAATATTTAGTGATAACACCAATTGCCTTCAGAAACCGACTTTCAGGCAGTCTCGTTTTTCACCTTAGCTTTGCTGGCGTAAAACATCCAAAGGAGATTTATGAAGCCTGACTTAACCGGCACTCGGGTTGTATTGCGCACCATTGGCCCGCAGGATGCCGCCGATCTGTTCGAGATTTATAGCAATCCACTGACTGTACAGATCTAGTTATCACCTGACACCGGCCTCAAACCGGTGTCTTGTTTACGCTACTTTAGTGCGCACTTCCTT
>NZ_JANFNV010000066.1:0-2022 GCF_024436075.1 Aeromonas sp. JL9
ATTTTTCGTGTCATGCTGCCTATGTTGGGGTTGGCATCATTCGAATCAACTCGGTTTTGTTAGCGGCTCTTAGTGAATAGATGAGCATAGGGTTGAACAACCAGAAGGTCCGCCACCACAACAAGCAGGTGCTGCTTGCCCTGCTCTATCAGCTCAAGGAGGCGAGCAAGTCCACCCTGGCGCGCCATTGCGAGCTCTCCATTCCGGCGGTCAGCAAGATCCTCGACGAGCTGGTGGCCGAGGAGGCCATCAGCCACAGCGAGCAGAACCTCTCCCAACGCGGTATCAATGGCGGCAGCTACCGCATCGCCAGCGGTCAGGGGGCCATTCTTTGCCTCAATATCAGCCCCACCCATCTGGAGAGCATTCTGGTGGACAACCTGATCACCCCCCTCGACGACTACGCCGGCCAGAAAATTGCGCCGCAAACCCCGGACGAGCTGCTGCGCCTGATCGAGACCTGCTACTACCAGCACAAGCGCCGCCACAAGGGGCTGGCGATCCGGCTGGCCATCGCGGTACACGGTCAGGTCAACCCGGCCAGCGGGGTGTCGCAGACCATGCCACAAGCCCCCTGGCACGCACCGGTCGAGCTCAAGTATCTGCTGGAGGAGCGCCTCGGCTGCGAGGTGATGGTGGACAACGACTGCATTATGCTGGCGCTGGCCCAAAAGTGGCAGGGAGCGGAAAACGTCGGCGATTTTTGCGTCATCAACGTCGACTACGGCATCGGCTCGGCCTTCATCATCAACGGCCAGATCTATCGAGGTGCCCTGTTTGGCAGCTGCCAGATCGGCCACACCATCATCAACCCGGATGGCAGCGCCTGTGCCTGCGGCCGCTATGGTTGCCTGGAGACAGTCGCCTCGCTGTTTGCCATCAAGAAACGGGCCCGGGTCTTTCTCAAGCAACAAGCCAGTACCGACAACCCGGCGCAGACGGGTGTAGAGCTGGATACCGCCCAACTGCTCGCGCTCTACCATAAGGGGGATGCCATGATCCGTACTCTGGTGGACGAAGGGGCCCGCGCCATTGGCCTGAGCCTCTACAACTTCCTCAATATCCTCAACATCAACCGCATCTGGCTCTATGGCCGCAGCTGCCACTTTGGTGAAAGCTGGCTGCAAACGATCGTCAGTCAGACCGGCGCCAACCCGTTCGACTGCAGCGATGCAGTCAACGCCACCCATATCCGTTTCGGCCAACTCAGTCGCGCCCAGCAGGTGATGGGGATTGGCTATCTCTATGTGGAGCGAGCCTTGGCAAAAGCCATGTAAAAAGGGCAGGTTTCACAAATGAAACCTGCCCTCACGATCTGGTGCCGATAAGGGGAATCGAACTCCTGACCTTCGCATTACGAAGTCAATAAACTCACGTTTAATCCTGTCTTGATAAATCCAACAAATAAATTCATTCACTTTAAATTCAGTGGGTTAAGTGTTCTGCAAATTCACTCTTGTCCAACGACATACAACCCTATACGATGCCAAATGTGGTACCCCATGTGGTACCCCACTACGAGGTTTTAGGATGATTTCTCAAGATCGACAAGTCGCGGCAGCAGAGCTTAAAGAAGGTGCAACCGCAACCCGATTTGCTATCAGCTCTAAACATGGTAACGGGTTATCACTCGAGGTTCGGGCCGGTAAGCAAAAACGCTTCGTGTATAGATTTAGGCTACTTGGCAAGCAACAAACCATGGTACTTGGACTATACCCTGCGATGGGACTTGCTCAAGCTCGTGAACGACATTGTGTTGTGGTGGGGCAAGCCAAACAGGGCATCGATCCCCGTCAGGTTGTTGCAGAAGCTAAACAAAAGAACGAACAGATGCTCGTGCTTGATGAACTGTTTGAGCAATGGCTTAGCCACAAAGCCAGCGTAAAACGCCGTGATGGCGTTCGATCAGAGATTAGCCTTCGAACCGTCACTGATTATCGTCGAATTGTAGTGGTCTAATCATCCCGGACACCATTTTAGGTGGTACAGTCGCCACCATGACCTGAGGTGTTCAATGACAAG
>NZ_JANFNV010000067.1:0-2003 GCF_024436075.1 Aeromonas sp. JL9
TATCCGGGAGACACACGGCGGGTGCTAACGTCCGTCGTGAAGAGGGAAACAACCCAGACCGCCGGCTAAGGTCCCAAAGTTCTGGTTAAGTGGGAAACGATGTGGGAAGGCTCAGACAGCTAGGATGTTGGCTTAGAAGCAGCCATCATTTAAAGAAAGCGTAATAGCTCACTAGTCGAGTCGGCCTGCGCGGAAGATGTAACGGGGCTCAAACCAGGCACCGAAGCCGCGGATTCACACTTATGTGTGAGTGGTAGGGGAGCGTTCTGTAAGTCTGCGAAGGTGTATCGAGAGGTATGCTGGAGATATCAGAAGTGCGAATGCTGACGTAAGTAACGATAAAGGGGGTGAAAAGCCTCCTCGCCGGAAGACCAAGGGTTCCTGTCCAACGTTAATCGGGGCAGGGTGAGTCGACCCCTAAGGCGAGGCCGAAAGGCGTAGTCGATGGGAAGCAGGTTAATATTCCTGCACGACTTGTAATTGCGATGGGGGGACGGAGAAGGCTAGGTGGGCCAGGCGACGGTTGTCCTGGTGAAAGTGCGTAGGTGGTGTTTCTAGGCAAATCCGGAGACACAACACTGAGACACGAGACGAACACACTACGGTGTGGAAGCCATTGATGCCCTGCTTCCAGGAAAAGCCTCTAAGCTTCAGATTACAAGTCATCGTACCCCAAACCGACACAGGTGGTCGGGTAGAGAATACCAAGGCGCTTGAGAGAACTCGGGTGAAGGAACTAGGCAAAATAGAACCGTAACTTCGGGAGAAGGTTCGCTCTTGACAGTGAAGTCCCTTGCGGATGGAGCAGTTGGGAGTCGCAGTGACCAGATGGCTGGGACTGTTTATCAAAAACACAGCACTCTGCAAACACGAAAGTGGACGTATAGGGTGTGACACCTGCCCGGTGCCGGAAGGTTAATTGATGGGGTTAGCGCAAGCGAAGCTCTTGATCGAAGCCCCGGTAAACGGCGGCCGTAACTATAACGGTCCTAAGGTAGCGAAATTCCTTGTCGGGTAAGTTCCGACCTGCACGAATGGTGTAACCATGGCCATGCTGTCTCCACCCGAGACTCAGTGAAATCGAATTCGCCGTGAAGATGCGGTGTACCCGCGGCTAGACGGAAAGACCCCGTGAACCTTTACTACAGCTTGGCACTGAACATTGAACCTACATGTGTAGGATAGGTGGGAGGCTTTGAAGGCGTGACGCCAGTTGCGCTGGAGCCGTCCTTGAAATACCACCCTTGTATGTTTGATGTTCTAACGCAGGGCCCTGAATCGGGCTCGCGGACAGTGCCTGGTGGGTAGTTTGACTGGGGCGGTCTCCTCCCAAAGAGTAACGGAGGAGCACGAAGGTTGGCTAATCCTGGTCGGACATCAGGAGGTTAGTGCAATGGCATAAGCCAGCTTAACTGCGAGACGGACAGGTCGAGCAGGTACGAAAGTAGGTCATAGTGATCCGGTGGTTCTGAATGGAAGGGCCATCGCTCAACGGATAAAAGGTACTCCGGGGATAACAGGCTGATACCGCCCAAGAGTTCATATCGACGGCGGTGTTTGGCACCTCGATGTCGGCTCATCACATCCTGGGGCTGAAGTCGGTCCCAAGGGTATGGCTGTTCGCCATTTAAAGTGGTACGCGAGCTGGGTTCAGAACGTCGTGAGACAGTTCGGTCCCTATCTGCCGTGGGCGTTGGATGATTGAAGGGAGTTGCTCCTAGTACGAGAGGACCGGAGTGAACGAACCTCTGGTGTTCGGGTTGTCACGCCAGTGGCACTGCCCGGTAGCTAAGTTCGGAATCGATAACCGCTGAAAGCATCTAAGCGGGAAGCGAGCCCTGAGATGAGTCATCCCTGACCCCTTGAGGGTCCTAAAGGGCCGTTGGAGACCACAACGTTGATAGGTGGGGTGTGTAAGCGCGGCGACGTGTTGAGCTAACCCATACTAATTACCCGTGAGGCTTAACCATACAACACCCAAGAAGTGTTCTAAGGCTTGTAGC
>NZ_JANFNV010000068.1:0-1856 GCF_024436075.1 Aeromonas sp. JL9
TGATGCAGAGGTGCTGCCGACCTTGCTCAATCCACTGCGGCGTAAGCTGGGACATGTTTATGCGGATGGCGCCTATGACAGCAAAGCCAGCCATCAGCTTATCTCGTGCAAAGGGGCGACAGCCTGTATCCCGCCTCGCAAGAACGCTGGACTCTGGAAAAAGGGGCATCCAAGAAATGAGGCAGTGCTGGTAATGCGCAAGGAAGGGCTGGGGCACTGGAAGAAGATATCGGGGTATCACCGTCGCTCGCTGGCAGAGACGGCAATGTATCGGTTCAAGCAGTTGCTGGCGGGAAAAATCAGTCTGCGTCACTACAACGGCCAAGTGGGAGAAGTCATGGCGTATGTCAGCGCCATAAACAAGCTGAATACACTGGGCATGCCTGTCAGAAAGCCCCGAGTGTAACGGTCACCAGGGGGAGGGGAAGTCATGACTGCTGGCTGATTTGTGAAACAATGCCCCGCTGACCAATTCAGAAGGATCTTTGCTGGGACTGGGTGTTACACTTTCGAATCAAGAGCGTCACTATTAATGAGTGGGTGCAAATTCAATGTGTTACAGCATCCAGCTGCGGTTGAACCGAAATAGTAGCTGTAATCAATCGATAGCTCTCAGAAGTGTTTTGTGCGACAAAAACCTTGAAAACTCCTCGGGAATCGGTGTAAATGCAAGCCGGAATCAGCGTTCATTTTCAATCGGAATAGGTGCTCATTTTCGACCGGAATATGCATAAAGATCCTGCATATGCAAACAGCCACGAATTAGTCCCGAATTGATCACACAGGAATCGTGAATGTCGACCATCAGATTGTTTCATGTCAATGCCTTCAGCCGGGAACCCTTTGGCGGCAACCCGGCAGTGGTGGGGTTGGGGCTGGCCTTGCCGGATGCCGTCCTACAGACCATGGCGGCTGAGTTCAACCTCTCGGAGACTGCCTTTCTGACCCCCCTTGGTTATGCCCATTACCAATTGCGCTGGTTTACTCCCAAGATCGAGGTGGAGCTTTGTGGCCACGGCACCCTGGCAGCAGCCCATGTGCTGTGGCAGACGGGGGCGGTGGCGGCGCACGACATAATTCGCTTCGAGACCCTTAGCGGTGTACTGTTGGCCCGGCGCGAAGAGGAGTGGATCTGGCTCGATTTCCCATGCATCCCACTCACTCCTCTAGCGCTGGATCCAGCCTATGCAGTCGCCCTCGGCTGCCAGCCAGTGCAGACAATGGCGGCAGGTGCCAAGTTCTTGTTTGAGCTGGCCAGTGAAGAGGAGGTGCGAGCGATTTCGCCCGATTTCCACACCCTGCGTACATTGCCCGGTCGCGGTCTGATAGTGACGGCTCCATCGAGTCGCCCGGAGGATGATTTCGTCTCCCGCTATTTTGCCCCCTGGGTCGGGGTGGAAGAAGATCCGGTGACTGGCTCCAACCACTGTGCCTTGATGCCCTTCTGGGCTGAACGGCTTGGCAAACAGCAACTGCGGGCCCGCCAGCTCTCGTCACGGGGTGGGGATCTCAGGCTGGAGTTGCAGGGAGAGCGAGTGCTGATGGCGGGGCTGGCGCTGACCCTGTGGCAGGGTGAGTGGTTGCAGCCCTTGGCATAGCCGATACCCTTATCCCCTCGTTCTGAGCGACATAGCCTAATTTAAGTAGTCATGGGGCGTTGTTGCCCAAATCGATGCCGCTTGAATGGAACTAACTGAGGACTCGGTGATCTGATCACCACCACCCTCTTCAAGTCTGCATCATGGGCACGTCGCTTCACCCCATCACCAACTGGCCTAAATACAACAAGTCTTTGATTAACCGTGGTTCACTCACCTTCTGGGTTGATGCCGAGGCCATGAGCAACTGGTTTCACC
>NZ_JANFNV010000069.1:0-1772 GCF_024436075.1 Aeromonas sp. JL9
TGTCATTGAACACCTCAGGTCATGGTGGCGACTGTACCACCTAAAATGGTGTCCGGGATGATTAGACCACTACAGACGTGAGGTTGCTCCACTCACCAAGGGCCAGTCGGTCTCCCTTGATGGAGAAACTGTCGAGTCGCAGGGACGGGTCACTCAGGCTGCCACTGAGGCTCAGATCTTTCAGTTCACTCGCCATCACCTCCTGCGCCAGCTTGATCTGGGTCTGCCCTTTAACATCGAAAGCGAGCTTGTCGGCACTCCCCTTGGCGGCCAGCGTCACGGGTACCCACTGATCGGTGGCCAGCTGCCCCATATCGAGATCGAGGCGATCCAGTCGCAGCGAGGTGCCGCTGCGATCATCCTGTACCAGTGCACTGGCCTGGGAGAGCGCGACACCCTGCAAGCTGATCTGCCAGGGCTTGCTGTCAGCGGTTGGCGCTGGGGCTGAGGGAGCGACCGGTTCGCTTGCATCAGCAGTGGCCTCTTTGAGCAGTCCGCTCAGATTGGAGCTGCCATCCGCCTTGGTCTGGATAAAGAGATGGGCGCCACTCAGGGTCACCTTGCCGATTTCCAGACGATGGGAGAGCAGCGGCAACAGCGCCACCGAGGCCTCCCCCTGTTCGAAACGAACCAGATCCGGCTCGGCAAAACCGGCCGGATTGCGCAGGGCGACCTTCTCCAGCGAAAGGCCGAGACTCGGCCAGAAACGCCAGTCAATCTCCCCCGCCATCACCAGTTCCCGGCCCGTGCTCTTGCGCACCTGTTCAGCCAGTTGGGGCTTGAATTGATTGGGGTCGATAAGGCTTATCAACGTCACTATGGCCAGCAAGGCCGCCACGGCGATGCCGAGCAAGATGAGAACTATCTTCTTCACGATATGCTCCTTGAATCCGGATCCACTGCAGACTATACCACTCACCGTCTGACGAATGGCGTCTGCGGGACAAAAGCGGACAAGGATGAGACAGGGATGGTCGCTGCCAATCCCCATCGTCATCAGCAGGGATCAGGCTTGCAAAGGGGATTGCTGCAGCCGCGCCATCGCGGTGCGCGTCGATTCGAAAGCAAAGCGGGACAAGGGGATATCGCTGATCTTCAACCACTGACAGGCGGCCACATCATCAGCTGGCTGGATGAACGGTTTTTCACTCAGCTTGATGGCGAAAAAGGTGTCACAGGTGTGATAGGTGATGCCATCGTAGGGATAGATATTGGGGAATGAGCCAAGATAGGTGCAAGGATGAGCGCTGACATCGAGCCCCAGCTCCTCCTGCAACTCGCGCACCAGTGCCCCCTCTAGCGACTCGCCGGGATCGACAAATCCGCCCGGCAGATCCAGCAACCCCTTGCCAGGATTACGGGCACGCACCGCAACCAGCACCTCGTCCTGCCAGCAAAGCGCCACCATCACCGCAGTCGCCACATTTTGGAAAAAATGAAAACCGCAGCCACAGCGAAACTCTTTAGGGCTGACGCTCTGCAGGGTTTGACCGCCGCATTTTGGACAAAACATGGGCTATCTCCGACGAAATAAAGCACCATTTTACGCTGTTGCGACCGTTTTTTATGAATAAAGCAGACGAGGAGGACTAGGAATTCAAAGGGAGAGGAATAAACCTGGTCAATTATCAAACGAATCGTTGATTTTCAGGCAATAAAAAACCCCGCTCATTGAGCGGGGTTCTTAAATTGGAAGCCTGGCAGTGTCCTACTCTCGCATGGCGAATGCCACACTACCATCGGCGCTACCGCGTTTCACTTCTGAGTTCGGC